>NZ_JADEWV010000454.1 GCF_015207455.1 Microcoleus sp. LEGE 07076 | reverse complement strand
TGGTTTTACCAAAAGTAACCGGGGCTGCACTGGCCACTTGAGCCGCCATGCCCATGGCACTTGAAGCGCCGCTTAAATCGGCTGCTGCCACTGCACCCAAAAGGCCTGCGCCTGAATACGCGGGAGACAATCCCGAAAAACTGCCACCTGATGGGTTCGATTGATGAAATTGACTTTTGGCCGCACTGCCGGGAAAACCTGAATTGGCGCTTAAACCGTCGAATTCAGATGTGTTAAGGGTGGATTGCAAAAACTGCATGTTCAAAGCAGAAGGATCGGCAAGCTGCTGTTCAGCGCGCTCTACAGCCCGATCTTCGGCCGTGCTCTTCATGTTTTGAATATCATCGCCCATTTTTGTCATTCCTTTGGGAATCGCCCCACTCATGCCAGTTTCTCAGGGTTCCAGCCCTGCGAATGGATGAATTAAGGCAGTAAAATGCCCCTGTTTGTCCAGTGTGAGCACTTTACTGACAAAAATCAATACTTTACCGATAAAACCTGGGATCTAGAACAGGCGCTGGTTTCAGGGTTGGCCGCAGTTCTTTTTCAGTCGTACTGCCCTGCACGCGGCTGCGTTCCGAGCTTTTCTCAACCTCAAGCCGCTGCGCCGGGGTCAGTACAAATCCAGCTGCCTTCTCCACTTCGGTCTGACTAACATCCAAACCCAGCTTTTCCGCAATTTTTTGATCAGCCGGACTGCTGGCAATGTCGGCCGTATCTTTCAAGCTACTCTCCAGGCGCTCGCGCTCGGGAGTTTTCGAGAAAAACAACTCAAACCAATCGCCCTCTGCACCGGGGGTTGGCATCATCAAGCCCATGGCATGCATCAAGCGGAAACTCGCATCCCGTGCATCAAACACTGCATTAATGTATGCAATCAAAACGTTGAAGTACTCGACTTGGGCATCCAGCATCACGATCACGGTTTCTCGGCCAAAATCACGAAGCCTTTTGCGGTTTTTGAATACCTGCAAAGAATCGGCATAAGCGCCGCGCAAGGTCACCGATCGTGACTGCCCGGCTGACCATTTGCCCCACTGAAAGCGGACACTTTCCTCGACCCGCAATCGGGCTGCGGCCAGTTGGGCACGCCGGGTATCAATCGTGGCTGCCGCCTGATTCACTCGAGCGACCTGTTCGCCGCCTGAAAAAGCGCTGTACTGCAAACGCAGGTTCACGGAGCTGTCGGTTCTGTCACCGGTAAAGGGGTCAGGTTCACCAAAAAATTGCTGAATACCCACCAGGTTTAAAGACGGGTACAGGCTTGCATCCTCAGCCGTGTAGTTGTGTCGCGCTTTCACGATCTGGCTTTCAGCCACACGAATTTCCGGGTTGGAAAACAGCGCTTTCGTGACCGCTTCATCTACCAGCTGGGGCAGCATGTTGCGCTGAATTTCCAGTTCTGGCACGTTGTAGCCCTCGGGATAAACACCGAAGTAACGGAAGTAAGTGGCACGGGCCTCTTCAAACTGTCCTTCAAAATTCACCAGCCGGTCACGAGTGACCGCCAAAC
>NZ_JADEWV010000166.1 GCF_015207455.1 Microcoleus sp. LEGE 07076 | reverse complement strand
CAAGCGAGTACCGTTGTCAACCCCAGCCGGAATAGTAATTTTCAGCTTTTTCATCACTTCTTTCTGGCCCCGGCCGCCGCAAGTTTCGCACTTATCCTCAATCACTTGCCCGGTGCCGTTGCAGGTGGGGCAAACTGAAACTTGAGTAAAGCTGCCGAAAGGCGTGCGGGTAGCGCGTCGGACTTGACCGCTGCCGGTACAAGTCGAACAGGTTTGAGGTCTCGTTCCCGGTTTGGCGCCAGTCCCGGTACAAGTTTCGCAGGTTTCTAGGTGTTTGATGCGGAGTTCTTTTTCCCCACCAAACACTGCTTCCCGGAAATCTAGCCGCAAATCTAGCCGCAAATCGTCTCCGCGAACCGGGCCACTGCGCCTGCGACCTTGCTGTTGGCCACCCGCACCCGTGGAAAACCCTTGGAAGAAGCTTTCAAAGATGTCAGCAAAGCTGTCGCCGAAGTCTTGGAACCCCGGCGCGCCTGCACCGCTGACGCCTGCTTCACCGAAACGATCGAAACGGGCGCGGGTTTCCGGTTCTGAGAGTACCTCGTAAGCGCGGTTAATTTCTTTAAACCGCTCCTCAGCACCGGATTCTTTGTTGACATCTGGATGGTACTTGCGAGCTAGGCGGCGGTAAGCACGCTTAATTTCCTCTTTGTCTGCACTGCGAGAAACGCCTAATATTTCATAGTAATCACCGGCCATAAAGCTGCTTGCCTGAAGGTAAATAACAAAAAGTGTACGAAAAAGAAACTCTTGACCTTTCCTGACCTTAAAAATTAAAAATCAACAATGAACAATGATAATTTTTAACTTTTAATTTTTAGCTTTTCATATCTAAAGGAAAGGATTCATATCATCAACTTCAGGTTCTGGAACCTTCTGTTTTTGTTCCGGCTGTCGTTCCGGCTGTCGTTTTGACTGTCGTTCCTGTTTGGGTTCCTGTTTGGGTTCCGGCTGTCGTTTTGACTGTCGTTCCTGTTTGGGTTCCTGTTTGGGTTCTTGTTTGGGTTGAGGTTGCGGTGGAGCTGGGGGCGGAGCTGGGGGCGCCACCAGCAGCTCTTCTGTTAGCAAAATGCTGTCGGAGCTAGCTGCAACTTCTTCTACTTCTGATTCTACTTCTGACATCATCTCGCTTTCAACCAGATTTCCTGACGGGTCTGCCCCGCTGCGGGCTTGGTCGTAGACTGCGGTTCCGAGGGAGTATAGCAGTTGCTTGAAAGCTTCGATTTGCTCGGTTAGTTCCTCGCCTGTGATGTCGGGGTTAGCCATCGATGCCTGCAAGGCTGCTGCTGCTGTTTCGGCTGCGGTTTTGAGGTCGTCGCCCAGCAATTTCGCGTTTGTTTTCAAAGTGACACCACAATTATAGACCAGGGTGTCGGCTTGATTTTTGAGTTCTACAAGTTGAGCGCGCTTGATATCCTCATCGGCGTAAAGTTCGGCTTCTTGCCGCATCCGCTCGACTTCGGTTTCGCTCAATCCACCTGTATTGGAGATTTGGATGCTTTGTTCTTTTCCGGTTCCCTTATCTTCGGCTGCCACTTTGAGAATGCCGTTGGCATCGATTTCAAAGGTAACTTCGATTTGAGGTACGCCGCGGGGGGCTGCTGGAATGCCTTTGAGCAGGAATTTACCGAGACTTTTATTGTCTTTAACCAGTGCGCGCTCGCCTTGGAGTACGTGAATTTCCACGGAGGTTTGCCCGTCGGCCGCGGTGCTGTACATTTGCGATCGACTGGTGGGGATAGTTGTATTGCGCTCAATTACTTTGGTAAACACCCCGCCCAAGGTTTCGAGTCCCAGAGACAGGGGAGTCACGTCTAGCAACAGCAAATCTTTGACTTCGCCGCCCAACACCCCGGCTTGAATTGCCGCGCCTACGGCTACAGCTTCGTCGGGATTCACGGATCTATCTGGAGACACCCCGCCAAAATATTTGCTAATTGCCTCTTGAACTGCCGGAATTCTGGTTGAGCCTCCGACTAAAATAATCCTGTCTATGTCTTTGGGAGTAAGACTTGCGTCTTTGAGGGCTTGAGTCACCGGATCGATCGTCGCTTGCACCAAATGACCCACCAGTTTTTCAAACTGAGATCTAGAGAGATCCATTTCCAAATGCTTGGGCCCTTTTTCATCCGAGGAGATGAACGGCAAATTTATGGAGGTGGATTGCGAGAGAGAAAGTTCGATTTTCGCCTTTTCCGCTGCTTCTCGGAGGCGCTGCAATGCCATTTTGTCTTTTGAGAGGTCGCTGCCTTCTTGAGTGCGGAAAGCTTCTACCAGCCACTGGACTATGCAGTCGTCAAAGTCATCTCCGCCGAGATGGTTGTTACCTGCGGTGGCGTTGACTTCAAAAATTCCGTCTCCCAGTTGCAGGATCGAAACGTCGAAAGTACCGCCGCCGAGGTCAAAAACCAAGATTTTCTGTTCGATATTTTGCTTGTCGAGTCCGTAGGAAAGGGCGGCGGCCGTCGGTTCGTTGACGATCCGCAGGACTTCTAAACCCGCGATCGTACCGGCGTCTTTAGTAGCTTGCCGCTGGGCGTCTGTGAAGTAAGCTGGCACTGTAATCACCGCTTTGGTAACAGCTTGTCCCAAATAAGCTTCAGCATCTTGCTTCAGCTTTTGGAGTACCATTGCCGAGATTTCTTGGGGAGTGTGAACCTTGTTCCGAATTTGGACGTTAACGGTGTCGTCTTTGCCTTTGATGCAGGTATAGGGAGTGCGGGCTCTTTCTTCTTCCGTGTCGTCCCACCTGCGTCCGATAAATCGTTTGATGCTGTACACAGTATTTACAGCATTAGTTACAGCTTGCCGCTTGGCTAGTTGACCGACTAAGCGATCGCCCCCTTTGCCAAATCCTACGATACTCGGAGTTGTGCGGCCGCCTTCGGAATTGGCGATCACGACCGGTTTACCGCCTTCTAACACAGCTACGCAACTGTTAGTCGTGCCTAAGTCAATTCCAATAATTTTTCCCATAGCGCCTCATAAAACTTTGTGGGATGTTTGGAAACCTCCAACTACAAGTTGGGGGATGAACAACGACTCAGCTTGTTTTAACAAGCATTACCCGATCGGATTTGTAGGAAATAGACTTGATGTCTTAATGCAATATTAAAGACGGGTCTGTCGATTGAATAATTGAAGAATTTTAGATTTACTCCACCGATTAATTTTGGAGAGCAAACAAAACTCTTAAATTTTAGTACCGACACGACTTAATACCAGTTCAAAGAAAGAATGCAACTATCGGCCCGTATTCCAAACCTTTATGCAGTCAGTCATTTCCCTCGAAAATCGCAAATCTAAAATGGTATGAGTCGGGGGCTTGTACCCGTTTTTGGGCGGGTTAAAACATTTTTCAGAATTTGTTGAGAAAGCGCCAATCTGCTTTTAGTCCTGAATTAAGAAGTTGGTGAGTTTGCCACCTTCGGGCCCCCGAATTCTATTCGGGGGTCAGTAAGTTCGAGGAATGCAGTAGCTTGTATCCCGATTAACTTTCCGAACTATCGGGATTTTCATCTGAGGCTACCACAGATATCCCAGGCGCTGCAACCTTGACTTTGGCGTGCCGCAAGACGCGATCGCCCAGAATGTAGCCGCGTTCTAGTTCTTGGATGATTGTTCCTTCCTCGTGTTCGTCAGTGGGCTCGCTCAGTAGAGCTTCGTGGAAGTTGGGGTCAAACTGTTCGCCTTCGGGGCGCATCGGAGAAACCCCGATTTGCTTGAGGCTATCTACCATGTGCTTGTAAACGCTTTGGTAGCTTTTGTGAATGTTCATTTCCCCGTCGTTTTGGGGCTTGATGTGCGATCGAGCGCGCTCGAAATTGTCGATCGCCGGTAAGATCGACTTAATCGTGTCACATCTTGCCTGTAAATCTAACTCTTCTTTTTCCTTTTGAGTGCGCCTGCGGAAGTTTTCAAAATCTGCTGCTAGGCGGAGATTTTGATTTTTTAGCTCTTCTACTTGAGCAGATGCCGCTTGCAACTGAGTTTTCAAAGCCTCTTTTTCATCTCTGGCTTTAGCGGCTTCCCTTTTCAAAGACTCCGCCCCGTCTACTGTCGGGCTGTTAGTGGAACCACCTGTGACAGTAGTTCCAGATGCGTTTGCTGGGGAGCCTCCCTGAGCACTTTGATAAGCTTGAGCAAGTTCTAGCTCCCAATCGGCAGATCCATTTGAGTTTGCTGGTGCTGGCGGAGTTTCGCTTGCCATTGGCAAATCCTCTGGGGTTTCCCCAGTTGAGTTAGGATCTCGATCTTGCTGTTTTTCCTCTTCAATCATAAAAGCTGCGCGACAGAACCCTATATATTCTAGCAGATACACTTAACCCGGTAAATCTATAGAACTATAATTTATAAAATATCTCCGGAAAACCCTGCGACTAAAGTCCAGGGATGAAAGCGCAAAGGAGACTAAAGTATCCCAGATTAGATATTTACCAAATCCGAGTAAAATTAGTCAAGGGAGATGGAACAAAATGTACGCTGTACAAAAAGATGTATGCCATCTAACAGGAAGCGACAAAACCATTGTCGATCAAATTCTCAGATGGGCAAACAACCTGTTTAATGTCTGGATTGACAAAAATCTGCCGCGGTACTTTAATAACCGAAGTGTGGTTAAATATCCCCAACTGTACAAAACAACAAAAACTCACGAAAATTACGGGCTGCTTTACTCTCAAGTTGCTCAACAATCCCTAAAATCTGTTGCTGAATCTTTTCGTTGTTTCCGAACTTTAGAGAAACTAGCAAAACATGGATAACTAAACGAAAAACCAATCTTGCCAAAATATATAGCCTTTCAAGCGAAAGATGAGGTACCCCTGGGCAAACAGGCTAAACTGGGCATAGCTCACAACGCGATCGAACCGCTATAGAAGTAAAGGAGGAATGTATAAATTATGATATCCCGGACAAGCTTTCAAGGTGTTTGGGAATCAAGTTAGATTGCGTTTAGGTAAGAAAGACAAAGAACATTTTGGATAGATGCTCTCTGGGGAAAATTACCAGAAAAACAGAAAGATAGCCAGCTCAAAAAACTCAGACTAATCCCCAGAAACGGCAAGAAGGTTTGACTGCTTGTACATCCCCGAATCTCTGGCGTAAAAAACTTTTATTTGCAGTCTCGAACTCACAGGGTTTTTGGGAATAGACCGCGGTCTCAAAAACTGGTTAAACTGCGTTTGTAGCAATGCTATAATTTTTATTATTAGACGGTCACAATTTTAAATTTTGCAACCAATGGTTGAACCCCTAAAAATCTAAGGCTAAATCAGATTAAGGTCAACATGGGATACCTAAAAATTTATCTTCAAAACGGCTGCCACAGTTGTCTAGAAATCATAACTTCAGGATAATGACCGCTGGAAATAAGGCATTTAGAGCCCTTGTAGATTATGGCAAAAGTCGCCAATTTGCTATCATGTTTTTTGGATAAAATAAAGTTCGTAAGCAAAAAGTTAAGATAGTAACATGGTCGAAAAAACCTTTATTTAAATAGCCATATTTAATGTCTAAAAGAGTCAGTATTCATGTTTAAATTTAAAAGAGTTTTGAGCTTTGAAACCAGGCGAATTATGTAGATAAAAATCTAGTTTTTTAGGTTGAAGTTTTCTGCCAAAGAAAGTCGGTAAAAAAACGACTGTTGGCAGCCTTCGGGTAAGCGAATAAAACGAGGTTTGTACCGTTGCAGGAAGCGCGTTGTTAATTAATGCACAGATTAACGGTGCGGCAAATATCGTTAGAAAGTCAAAACTAGCCACAGACTCAATCTGCCGATCGAGCGGGTAGGGGGTTGCTGACAAACTCTTTAAGCATTAAACTTTGGGTGGATTGATCCTCCAAAGTTTGTTTTTAAGAATGCCGGCGTCTTGAGACTGGGGAGTGTCAAACTATAGAACCGTCAAGCTCCTCACTGATGCTCCTGGAGCGATTTCTGGGTAATATATTTGCAGAACAAAAACTAGAGCTGCTCAAAATCGGCGCGCTGGACTCCGGCCGGGCGATCGCAGATAATTAATCAAAATATATCTCAAAAGATCGAGACTTTTGTCAAAGCTATCATCATCAAAGAGTGCACAGCCACTCTTTAACTCAGTACAGATGCAGCGCACCTGCCAGGGGACTGTAATTCGATCGAACAATTTGCGAATATAAAAATATCGTGGAAAGGCCGCACACCCTAGGGGGCATCCCCAAGTGATGTGCCATGAGGCTATAACAAGAGTATCTCGCGGGTTAATCCGGCAAGCAAGCAACTTAGCATTCAACAAACAATATCTGATTGCAAGCATCGGCAACTCGCTCCAAGGTCTCGTCAATTTGTAGGCGAAAGTTAGAGCGGACTACGAGCTTACACTTGAATATAGGGATCGAGCCAGAACATGATAGCTCATCCACAAGCAAAGAATACGAGGGTTAAAAGCCCGCGTTGGTTTTCCTCTCAGCACTCTTTGTGACTGAGTTTCCCACCTATTGAGTGTTTTTCTATGACTAACGCATCCCAGGGGCTTCGCCCCACATCGATAGTTGCTGTGAGCACCTTTACTCCGGCTCTCAACAAGATGATTCAGTCGGGTTACGTCAATGGCGACCAACTCAAGCAAGCTCAAATTGAAAGCCGGAAGTCGGGCAAGCGGTTGACGGAGGTATTAGAAGCACTTACCGGGCAGCCGTTGCCACCAGAATTGCTGCGGCTTTACAAGAAGCAGCAGATGTTTGAACGGAAAATTGTCTACGGCGTGGAAGCGTTTGACCCGGAGATGAGCGCCCTGTCTAACGAGCAACTCGGAGTTATGCTTGAGGGATTGAAGATTTCGATCGACATTTGTCACCAAGGTCGGTTTTTACCCGTAGCGAAGACTGAAACTGAGCCTCCAGCAGTTTTGGTGGCAATGGTCGAGCCCGACAACCTCAACGCTCAAGAAGATTTGCGGCGGATTTTGCAGCCTCACGGCTTGAGTTTTCAGCGCCGGGTGATTACGCCAGACGACTATCAGGATATAACTTCGACCTATCAAGACGACCAAGTTAAGATAGCAGCCAAAATAGCAGAAGCCGAAAAGCAGAGAAAGCTGGAGTTAGGGGAAGGAGATTTTGGCGAACTCTCGCTAGAAGAGGAGAGTGCGGATCAAGAAGACCTAGCTAACACCATAGACGATGCTGAGGCGGCTCCGGTAATTAAGGCTGTCAACATCATTTTGGCTAAAGCTTTGTCGGAAAAGGTGTCTGACATCCACGTAGAACCTCAAGAAGAGTTCATGCGGATTCGGATGCGGAAAGACGGGGTGCTGCAAGAGTATTTCCGGTTTCCCAAGCAGGTAGTGCAAGCGATTACGGCTCGTTTCAAGATTATTGCCAACCTGGACATTGCCGAACGCCGACAAGCTCAAGACGGCCGCATCCGCCGGGTGTTCGAGGGACGCACGGTGGATTTCCGGGTGAACAGCTTGCCTTCGCGGTATGGCGAAAAAATTGTGTTGCGGATTTTGGACAGTTCCAGCACTCAGTTGGGTTTGGGTTTGTTAATCTCCGATGAGGAAACTTTGGCTTTAGTCCGAGAGTCTGCTAGCCGTCCGTTCGGACTAATTTTGGTGACCGGGCCGACGGGTTCGGGTAAGTCAACTACTCTGTACTCGATTCTGGCGGAACGGAACGATCCGGGGGTTAATATCAGTACGGCGGAAGACCCGATCGAATATGCTTTGCCAGGAATTACCCAATGTCAAGTAATTCGGGAAAAAGACTTGACTTTTTCCAACATTCTGCGGGCGTTTTTGCGGCAAGACCCTGACGTGATGCTGGTGGGGGAAACGCGGGACAAGGAAACGGCAAAAACTGCTCTGGAAGCTGCTTTGACAGGACACTTGGTACTGACGACGCTGCACACGAACGACGCGGCCGGGGCAGTCGCGCGTTTGGCCGAAATGGGTGTAGAACCGTTCATGGTTTCGGCCGCTCTGTTGGGCGTGTTGGCTCAGCGTCTGATGCGGCGCGTTTGCGACAAATGCTGCATTCCTTACCAACCGACTGCTGAAGAACTCGGCAAGTACGGTTTGTCAGCTTCTCAAGAAATTGATCTAACTGTTTACAAAGCCAACACCGTACCGGTGGAGGAAAGGAAGGAACTGGCAGAACGCGAGCAACTTTGTCGCAAGTGCGGTGGCATAGGCTACAAAGGACGGGTAGGGGTTTACGAGTACCTGAAAAATACTGAGCGGCTGCAAACTCTGATCACTCAAGGAGCTCCCACAGAGCAAATTAAGGAAGCAGCGGTAGAAGAAGGGATGAAAACGTTGTTGGCTTACAGCTTGCAGTTGGTGCGGGAAGGCGCGACTACTTTTGAAGAAGTTGAGCGGGTGACGTTTACAGACTCGGGTTTGGAGGCGGAAATGAAAGCCAAACGCAAGCAGGGACTTACCTGCAAAACTTGTCGGGCAGAATTGAAGCCGGAGATGCTGGATTGTCCGTACTGCTTGACACCGCGCTTTTTGGATTGATTCAGTTGGCAGTTGGCAGTTGGCAGTTGGCAGTTGTTGGTTGGCAGTTGTTGGTTGGCAGTTGTTGTTAGTCAGCAGGAATGGTAATTCGGAATTAGAACCAAGAAATAACAAATAACAAATAATAGCCAAATGCCAACAGCCAACAGCCCACTGACAACTGCCAACAGCCCACTGACAACTGCCAACAACCAACAACCAACAGCCAACTGACAACAGTTGACTGTTAACTGAGTTAAATT
This sequence comes from Microcoleus sp. LEGE 07076, assembly GCF_015207455.1. GTDB lineage: Bacteria > Cyanobacteriota > Cyanobacteriia > Cyanobacteriales > Microcoleaceae > Microcoleus. Next base: position 4,452 of record NZ_JADEWV010000166.1, on the reverse strand, counting down.
GGTCAATAACTATCAACTAGATCGAAGAGAGGTATCTATGGGTCTGATGATTGAAGACGTATTGGAGTCCCTGGTAGAGCAAGGGGGTTCGGACATACACATCCAAGCGGGCGCGCCGATATTCTTCCGAGTCAGCGGTAAACTAACTCCTCAAGTGCAATACGGCGACATTCTGTCTGCTGAGGAAGTGCAGATCCTGATTTTCCAAATGCTCAACAATATGCAGCGCAAGCAGTTGGAAATGGAGTGGGAACTTGACTGCGCTTACGGTGTGAGAGGATTGGCTCGGTTCCGGGTGAATGTGTACCGGGAGCGGGGTGCTTGGGCTGCTTGTATGCGGGCTCTGGCTTCTAAGATTCCGAACGCAGATGCTTTAGGCGTGCCGCAGATTTTGCGGGATCTGACGGAAAGACCCAGGGGTATGCTGTTGGTGACGGGACAAACGGGTTCCGGGAAAACTACTACGATGGCGGCTTTGTTGGATCTGGTCAACCGGACGCGGGCAGAACATATTCTAACAGTTGAAGACCCGATCGAATATGTGTTTCCAAATATTAAGAGTTTGTTTCACCAGCGTCAAAAGGGCGAAGATACTAAGAGCTTTGCTAATGCGCTGAGAGCTGCTCTGCGGGAAGATCCTGACGTGATTCTGGTGGGGGAAATGCGGGATTTGGAAACGATCGGTCTGGCAATTTCGGCGGCGGAAACGGGTCACATGGTGATGGGAACGCTGCACACTAATTCTGCGGGTGCGACGATCGATCGGATTTTGGACGTGTTCCCCCCCATTCAACAACCGCAGGTTCGCGCCCAAGTGTCTAACTCTTTGGTGGGAATTTGCAGCCAAAATTTGGTTGTAAAAGTTGGTGGCGGCCGCTGCTGCGCTATGGAAATCATGGTGAATACTCCAGCTATGGCTAACTTGATCCGGGAGGGCAAAACTCCAATGATTTACTCCCAAATCCAAATGGGAGCAAAATTGGGCATGAGGACTATGGAAATGGCCCTGGCTGAACTTTACAAGACTGGGAAAGTCACTTGGGAAGCGGCAATGAGCAAGGCTTCTAAGGCTGACGAACTCGAACGCTTGATCGGCCCGGCACCTGCTGGCGCTAAGGTTGGGGCGCATTAATTCAGTTATTGGTTATTAGTTATTGGTGATTGGTTACTGGTTACTAGTTATTGGTTATTGGTTATTAGTTATTGGTTATTAGTAACAATCAACAAACGACTAAGACCTAACTAACAACTACGAACCAACAAGTAACAAATAACCAATAACGACTAACCAATAACTACTGATTACTAATTTTTCATAAATTTTCAGAGGTGAGCTGTGGCTACCAACGTTGTCCGTCAAAAACCGAAAGGTAGTTTTGATTTCAGTGCGATTCAGGAGCAAATCGAGTATAACCTTACCAGTCTTACTGTTAAGGATATGGCTATTTTTGCTCGTCAGTTTGCGGCTATGTTTAATGCCGGGGTGGCGATTGTGAGATGCCTTTCCGTGCTGCACGAGCAGTGTTCTAATGCTAAGTTGAAGCGAGCGCTCAGGAGCATGAATGCTGACGTGCAGGAGGGGATAAACTTGGCAGAGGCGATGGCTAAGTTTCCTGATGTTTTTGACCAACTGTTTATCAGTATGGTGGCGGCGGGAGAAGTCGGGGGGGTGCTAGATGAAACCCTTGACCGTCTGGCGCTGATGATGGAAAAAAATCACAAGACGGAGGCGGAAATTAATTCGGCGATGTCTTATCCGAAGACTGTGTTTTTTATTGCGATCGTGATTTTTTTCGCAATGACTATATTCTTGCTGCCAACTTTCGCTAAAATCTTTAAGGATATTGGTGCGGACTTGCCTGCTTTTACGGTGTTTATGTTGGGAATTAGTGCATTTTGTACGGCTTGGCCTCCGATCCAACAGGTGACAGTTATTGGGGTGATTATAGCGCTCAAAATTGCCTTCGATATGTATTACAAAACTCCAATAGGTCGCCTACAGATCGATCGGATTGCGATGAAGTTGCCAATTTTTGGAGATTTGATTGAAAAATCTGCGGTGGCGAGGTTTTGCGTCATCTTTGGCTCGCTGACGCGATCGGGCGTGCCGATTCTCAATTCGTTGGAAATTGTGCGAGATGTGGCGGGGAATCAGGCGATATCGAATGCGATCGAATATGCGAGACAGGAAATTCAAAGCGGTGGCATGATCAGTATTGCTTTGCAAGAACAAGCTGTTTTTCCGTCTTTGGCGATTCAAATGATGGCAATTGGTGAGGAGACTGGGGAACTTGACAAGATGCTGATGAAAGTTGGTGCTTTTTACGAAACGGAAGTTGAAGAAGCAGTAAAAGGACTTACCAGTATGCTAGAACCTCTGATGATTGTTGTCGTCGGTGCGATCGTAGGTTCGATTTTGCTGTCGATGTATTTGCCGATGTTCGCAGTGTTTCAGAAGCTGTAAAAAATAGTCAGCAGTCAGTTGGCAGTTGGCAGTTGGCGGTTGTATGTTGACTGTTGACTGTTAACTGTTAACTGTTGGCGGTTGTATGTTGACTGTTAACTGTTGACTAATTACCTATTACTTAATTTAAAATGTCTGTTAAACAATCACATTACGAGGTCTTACTAGCAGAGTACAGCGAATCTTCTGCCGCGATCGCCCTGCTGAAAAAATATCGGATTTACATGGAAATGATTCCGAGTATCCGCCGCGCTAACGAAAGTTTAATTAGCATTCCTTTGCCGATCGCCCGCTTGCGGGACGGCGTTTCCTATGCTAATGGTGGCGGGACTAGCATATCGCCCGGACAGGCAGTTTGTTTGCCGTGCGACTTGGCGATTTTGATGTGCGATCCCGAATGGAAAGTTAAAATTGGAGTAGAAATTTTGATTTTCATTCATCGCCCGGGCGAGGATTTTTCTGCTTTGTTGGGCCGCTGGCGGCAGTCTCAGGTTTGGCTGGATAATGGTTACGAATGGGTGATGCCGCACCGCTACAAACATATTTTTAGTGATGAAGCTGAGGCGGTTCATCCGCTATTTGTGTTGTTTGAGGAAACGCCCGATCGCATTCAGCGTGGTTTGATGGCTGCGGGTTTGCCGTTTGTGGTTGAAAGTTTTGATTTGGCGGTTGATGAAGCAGAGGATGAAGAGTTTCTGGGTAGTGGGGAATTGGGAAGTATGGGTGAAGAGAGTTTTGAGTTGTAGGCAAATAATTTAGATGATGATCTAAGGCTATACAAAAAAACCGAGAAAAATTTTGTATCTGACTTGATTCCCATCGTCCTAAACTAAGATAAAAGTGTAAACGATAGCTCCGATCGCCCTAAAATTATGTCGGAAACATTAATTGACATAGGTCTGCCCCCCGCATTTCCCGATCATACACAACTTCCTGAGTCTGACGGTACTTTCGTGAAAAATTTTCAGGAGCATCCTCAAAGCATAATTCTCACCGATTCGATCGGACCTGTTTTGCAACAGCGACATCCCGACGGACGCTACTGCATCGGACAAGATTCTGGTATCTATTGGCGAGAAACTGAACCACCGGAACGAGGGGCCGAAGCTCCTGACTGGTTCTACGCACCAAATGTTTCAGCACGCCCGGAACAGGGAAAATATCGTCGTTCTTACGTGCTGTGGCGAGAACATCTGGCACCTTTAATTGCTTTGGAATTTGCCAGCGGAAATGGCAACGAAGAACGGGATGCCACTCCTCTGTTGATGACTGATGAGGGAGAGGTGCAAAAACCGGGGAAGTTTTGGGTTTACGAGCAAATTATTCGGATTCCTTACTACGGCATTTATGAGATGAGCAACGATAGATTAGAAGTCTATCATTTGAGAGATTTTTCTTATCAAAAACTTCCCCCTAATCAACGGGGTCACTATCCGATTGAACCGTTAGAAATTGAGTTGGGACTGTGGCAGGGAAGTTATCAAAATCAAACGCAACTTTGGTTGCGGTGGTGGGATAGTCAGGGGAATTTGTTATTAATTGGTGACGAAAGAGCTGAACTTGAAAAATTGAGAACTGAACAGGAGCATCAACGGGCCCAACAAGAGCGTCAACGGGCCCAACGGGCGGAACAAAAAGCGGCGCGACTTGCAGAGCGACTGCTGGCAATGGGTATCGATCCTGATGCAGATGATATTGGTTGAGTCGGAAGATAATAGCACTTCTAAAAATATTAGTGCTACATATAAATTAGAGACGATTTTCTGTAGGGAAACGGCATTGCCGTTTCCTGCCATGCTCGGGAGCGAATGAACGATAATTTATATAAGATTGATAATTGTAGGAATACTTTTTGTAATTGGTATTGTAAAACTTCATTGAGTTTATAAGCAATTATAAACAATAATGGTATTCTATAGTTGTGAGTGTTGAACAAGGAATACGCATAGCCCAAAAAACGCAAGTCTCAAATGCAGCTAGCAGAAAGG
>NZ_JADEWV010000165.1 GCF_015207455.1 Microcoleus sp. LEGE 07076 | reverse complement strand
CAGCTACTTAGAAGAGTCGGACTGAGCTAAAGATGAGCGGAAAGTGGAATATCCTAGAGAGTAATAAATCTGAAACCCTTTACCCGTGAAGAGTTAAAGTCAATCGGGATGACAGGATTTGAACCTGTGACCCCTTCCGTGTGAAGGAAGTGCGCTACCACTGTGCTAATTGCCCGCAGATCGTTAACATATCACACTCACTCGATATTCGCAACTTAATTTTCCAAAAAATTCAGTTAAACTCGACACAATGCCCACAACACAGGCATTTGTCGAGTCTCACCATCAATCAACCACCCACCAACCTGCGGCAGGGCCAACAAACCGCACCACAATCCACCAACCCACCAACAGGCTAATCCCGATCCAGCTTCCGCGAGATGTCCACCTCACAAAATCTTCGCTTTGGGTTTTGGTGATTGGCAGCCAGGGAAGGATGCGTTCTTCTTTACCGTATTCGTCGCCGATCGACTCTTTGCGACGCTTAGCTTCACCCATAATCTTTGCTTGCTAAATTAAATTTCAACTGGATACCCTACCAAATTATACGTCAACAGGTCATCTCAGGCCTGCGTCAACCAAGTCGTATCCAAATAATTAATCCTCGCAAACGGACTCAGCGCCGCTAAAACCTGCTGCCCGTAACTGCGGTGAATCACCCTACTGTCAAAAATCGCCACAACCCCCTGACGTTCTCGCACCGGCGCGATCGCCCGCTGCAACTCATTCAGCGCCGCCGGCAGCAAATACAACCGAAACCAATCCTGGCGCCGCTCTTTATAATCAGCCACACGCGCCGCCACCAAAGGATTTTCCATTGAAGGTAGCGGCAAAGTGGCGATCGCCAGCAAGTGAGGCGCGCTCAACTCCCCCTGATGTTCCCGCCAAAACTCCCACCCAGTCACCAAAATCCCATTCTCGCCCACCTCGGTTTTTTCTACCTGCACCCGAGAACCGAACTCAGAAGCCAAAATCGCCGCCAGCCGAGCCTTCAGCGGTACATCACCCACAATCAACACCGTTAAACCCGCCACCGACACACTCATCAACAGCAAAGTCCGAATTTCTTGAATTAACACACCCTGAAATTCCGGCGTATTCGGCAGCGGCAGCCAGTTGGGAATGTACAGTTGAATTAACTCGTTTTGTCGATCGGGCGAAAACTTCACACTCGTCAACTCTGGCAATCCGATCGTTTGCCGGAAGATCGGAGCCTTCTGTTCCACATCCACCGCACAGCCAATCAACACCACAGGCACCGCAGACCAAATTTGGCCCAAAACCTCCGCCACCTGCACCGGCGCGCAGTAGAGAGAAAATGACCCGCTCGATCGATGAATTTGCGCCCACCGCAGTTGGCCGTTAGTTTGCCAGCGATGCCAAAAATTGCTCCAAGCCGCCGGAATCAGCCGATTAGGCTCGATCCTTGCCAGCAGCCCCTCCAAAATATGTTGCTCTGCCGTTTCCAGTAAATAGCACTCATCAGGTTTTGTCGGATGCTCAAAAACAGCCCGCGTTAGCAGTACCCGCACTTGGAGAATTTCCTCCGCCAGCATTGGCTCAGATTGCATTAAATCATTCCAGTCAGCAGGTTGCAAACTCGCTGTCAACTGCTGGCGCGTCCAAACTTCCAAATCGTCCACACCGTCGATAATTGTCGGAATATTGCTCCTGAGTTGCGAATTAGCCGCCAAGCTATCCGCCAGCCAAGACTCGGGATCTGCTAGCATCAATCCCCGCCCGCTGGCATTTTGGGAATAAGTCTCGATCGGCTTCTCTGTTTGCAGCCACTCTTGCAAGCGGGGAATTTCCACCCCGTGCAAATGTTCCAGCAGCGGTGTCGGCGCTACTAAAATCACGGGATCGGGCCACATCAACACCGGCAGCAAATAGCTGACTCGATACCGCTGTCGGTAAGCTCCTGCTGGCAGCCCCGTTTGGATCAGAGCGCTGCGCCCCAAGCGCAAAGCCCGCGCCACGAGACGCGCCATCGTTAAATGGTGGGGCCAGTGCCGCTCGGAGGTCGATCGCAAGAAGCGGAGCAGCGAGTTGTGGACTTCTACCTCAATCAATCGATTTCACAGTTGATATTGCTCAATCAAGATAATCAAAACTTGCCAGAAAATCAACTATTTTTTCACCAGCCGGCAAACTGAATTTACTCTCCTGATTCTTTCCACCTCGCCGACCAAAATTCTGGTGAGAGTACACCGTCAGACTCTCCTGCCCCGAACTAATTAAAATAGTTTGGGTAGGCGACTGAAAAAACTTTGTTTTACGAGCGGAATTTACTACTGTTTGCAGCATTTCTGTCGCTTCATTTAAATTATTTATCGCTAGATTCAATGCTTTACACAACTGCACAACTCGATTATTTTTCAAATCTTGATTTCCAATATTTTTGCTAACAGCCACAATATTTTTCTGCGTTTCTAAAGCGTCATTAAACGGCAGAATCCCTAAAAAAGCGGCTGGCAATAAATGCTCGTCGCTATCAAATCTAAAAGTGAGAGTTGTCCGGCGGTAGCCGACTTCAATATCGGGAGGACAGCTCATTGCCGGATAATGCCGAGCTATTTCGCTGTAAGCTGTTGCTAAAGCGATGTTTGCTGAGTAATCTAAAACTGCGTTAACCACAATTCGCACTAACCCCGGCCTGTGATTTAAAAATTTTCTCGCTTCTGACGGCGAATTAAATTGTTGAATCAGAGTGCGATCGCCATCCGGGCTGAGGTCAACCCACTCGCAATTAATATTATCGGCAATGATGCCAAACCGAGGAACCAAATACAGTCTTGCCCCAGTTAAAGTTGCCCCCGTCAAATCTGCGCCCACCCAATCAGCATTAATCAAATTAGTTTCTGTCAAATCTGCGTGAACAAAATTAGTATTTGCTAAATTAGTATTTCTTAAATCGGCTCCATTCAGGTTAGCTCCGCTCAATTTAGCATCGCTCAAATCTGCGTCTTTGAGGTTAGCTCCGCTCAAATCGGCCCATTTGAGGTTAGCTCCGCTCAAATCGGCACCGCTGAAATTCACCTGCTGCAAAGAAGCTTGTCTGAGATCGGCATTGCTGAAATTGACGCCGTTAAGTTCTGCTTTTGTCAAATCCGCGCCGTGCAAGTTAGCTCCTTGAAAGTTAGCTGATGAAGCCAAAGCACCTCTAAGATTTGCACCAGAAAGATTGGCACCGGACAAGTTTGCTTCCGTCAGTTTTACCTCTCTTAAATCGGCTTCAGTCAGGTTAGCGCCGCTGAAGTTACTTTGGCTGAGTTCGCAGCGGACTAATTCGCCTCTAATCAGGGATGCTCCGATTAATTGAGATCCACTTAAATCGGCTCTCACCAAGTTTGCCACGTTGAGAGTAGCCCCGTTTAAGATTGCTCGCGAGAGATTGGTGCTGCTGAGTCTAGCCACGTTCAGGTTAGCTTCGCTCAAGTCAGCTTCGCTCAAGTTAGCGCCGCTGATGTTGGTGACAAATAAGCTAGCCCGCCTTAAAATCGAGCCGCTGAGGTTGATGCGGCTGAGATTAGCTTCATTCAGGTTGATTCCTGTGAAATCTCTGTTGCCTTCTGTGTATCTTTTGACCAGTTCAAATCGTTTGAGAAGTTCTTGAGCTTCCATTGTTTTTACCTGAATGAAAGGGGGATCTGCTAAGTTTTATGCAGTCTGAATATAAATTATATCCAATTAATTTATATAGCAAACCCAATATTATTACATTTTGAATTGCTGAAATTATTGCCGACAATTGCATTTACCTTCTTCTTTCTTCCTTCTTCCTTCTTCCTTCTTCCTTCGCCTATATTTACTCGCCGAGCTGATAAAAGCTTTTGACAAACTCAACCACCGTATTTAGCGGCGGGGTTGTGAATCTTTGGGCCTTAATTGCAGGATTGATCGAGGTTTTGTTTGCTCCCGGCAAATTTGCCAAGTTTCTGCCAAAGTCTGGATGATAGTGAACCATCAAACTTTCGGCGCTGGAGTTAGCGAGTATGGTTTGGGTAGGCGATTGGAAAAAAATCGACATCAGTTCGCGATCGAGGCGAACCGGCTGAATTTTCATTTCCCCTATTTTTCTGATTGTTTTGGTCAGCATCACGTTCAATTGCACTACCATATTTGAGACTCGGACACCCAGGTTATTGCCGCTTTGGGGTTGGATCATCTTGATCAGAGTAATCAGATTTTTCTGAGTAAATGCCGCGTCGCTAAAGGGAATAATAGCAACGAAAGCTGTGGAAAATAGTTGCTCGTCATGATCTATTCTAAATGAGATGATTGTCCGCCGCGAATTAACTTCTATGCTGGGAGGATGGCTCAAACCCGAGTATTGACGGGCAATTTGGCGGTAGGTAGCAGCGAGGGCAAAGTTAGCGTCGGGGTCTAGGGGTCGATCGACAATAATTTGAACTGTCGGCGGCGTAGCATTAAAAAACCGTTGAGATTCTTCTGAAGTAAACCGCTGAATGTGGCTGCGATCGCCGTTGGGACTGAGGTCAACCCAATCGCAGGTAATATCGTCTGCTTTGAGATTAAACCTCGACACCGCATAAATTTTTGCCCCCGTCAGCGCCGCCCCCGTCAAATCTGCACCCACCCAATCAGCCTGAATCAAATTCGCTTGAGTCAAATCCGCGTGTACCAGAGTAGCGTTCAACAGGTTAACATTGCTCAAATTTGCCCCGTACAAATTAGCCCCGCTCAATCTCGCTTCATCCAGGTCAGCGCCCGTCAGGTTCGCCCCGCTGAGGTCAGCCCACCGGAGATTAGCGCCTCGCAAATCAGCGCCGCTGAGGTTGGCTTGAGACAGATTAGCTTGTCTGAGTTCGGCATTACAGAGGTTGACACCTCGCAAATCTGCCCTGCTGAGGTCGGCTCTGTGCAAGTTAGCCCGTTCCAAGTTGGCCGCTGTCAGGGAAGCGCCTCTGAGGTGAGCCCCGCTGAGGTCGGCTTGCTCTAGATTGGCTTCTCGTAGGGTTGCTTCTCTCAAATCTGCTTCGCTGAGGTTTGCACCGCTCAAGTTTGCACCGCTGAGGTCGGCTCTGACCAGTTCGGCTCTGATCAGTGTAGCTTCCACAAGTTTGGCTTCGCTGAGGTCGGCTCGAATCATGTTAGCTACGTTGAGGATAGCGCCGCTGAGGTTGGCTTTGTTGAGATTGGCACCGCTGAGTCTAGCAACATTGAGTTTGGCTTTTCTCATGTTAGCGTTTGACAGATTGGTGCCGCTCATATTGGTGAGGCTCAAGATTGCCTCGCTGAAATTAGCCCCGGCGAGATCGATCCTGCTGAGATTGGCCTCGCACAGGAGGATGGCAGTAAAGTCTCTTTCTCCTGCTGCATATTTGGCGATGAGTTCTTCGGCGTCCATGCTTTTCACTTTCCCTTATGTGTTAGCTAGAACAAAGCTTTGTTGTGCCAACCTTTTAATAGAATAAGCATTTTTTGTAACTTGATGCAATATGCCTAGACATCTATATTGTGGAATCCTTTTATAAAATCCAAAATGGTGGTGATATTAGCTTGACCCAATTTTGTACTTTCGGCTAACTTGGCTGAGGTTGAATTGTTCGGATCGTATTTTTTGATCAGGCGCTTGCCGAAGGCTGGGTGGTGATATACACTGACTTTTTCACCGCAGGAATTAATTAAAATCATCTGTGTAGGAATTTGAAAAAAATTGATGCTTTCGCCGATTCTGGGAAAAGAACTTGAAATTTTGATTTGGTCTACTTTGCTGATAGCTTGGTTGAGAGCTTTGCTGGATAATTGGACGTGTTTGGATTCTTTGACGTTAAGTTTGCCTGCATCCTGGGATTGAATCATTTTCATCAAAGCTATCAGATTTTTTTGAGTGGTGGCGGCGTCGTTAAAAGGAATGATGGCAACGTAAGCGGTGGCAAATAATTTATCGTCGCTGTCCATTTTAAAGGCGAGTACGGTGCGCCTGGAGCTGACTTCGATCGTGGGCGGCTGACTTAAACTCGGGTATTGTTGGGCAATTTGGTAATAAGTTGCAGCTAAGGCAAAATGAGCGCCTTGGTCTAAGGGCGAGTCAATCACAATCCTAACTGTGGGTAAGGTTTCGTGAAAAAATTCGTGGGTTCCTCCGGAGTTTAACCAGTAAATTTGGCTGTGGTCGCCGTTGGGACTTAGATCGACCCATTTGCAGGTCATGCCTTCGGTTTTGATGCCGAGCCGCGAAACGGCGTGGAGTTTGGCTCCGGTTAGGGTGGCTCCGGTTAAGTCGGCTCCAATCCAGTCGGCGCGAATCAGATAGGCGTTTGACAGGTCGGCGTGAACTAAACTGGCATTGAGTAAGTTGGCGTGGCAGAGGTCGGCTCGGCTGAGGTCGGCGCCGCTCAATTTGGCTTCGCTGAGGTCTGCCCAGCGCAGGTTGCAGCCGCTGAGGATGGCCCAGCGCAAATTGACGCCACTGAGGTCGGCACCGCTGAGTATGGCTTGAGTGAGGTTGGCTTGTCGGAGTTCTGTCCCTCGCAAGTCTGCGCCGCTGAGGTCGGCTCGACTGAGGTCGGCGCCTTGCAGGTTGGCTTGTTCGAGGTTGGCTTCTGTCAAGTACGCGCCGCTGAGGTGGGCGCCTCGAAGGTTGGCTTGAGCGAGGTTGGCTCCTCGGAGGGTGGCTTCTGTGAGGCTGGCTCCGCTGAGGTTGGCTCCGCTGAGGTTGGCTCCGCTGAGCTCGGCTCTAATGAGCTCGGCTCTGATCAGTTTTGCTCCTGTGAGTGTGGCTCTTTTGAGGTCAACTCGCACTAGGTAGGCGACGTTGAGGTCGGCGTCGGTGAGGTTGGCACCGCCGAGATGGGCGCCGCTGAGTCTGGCGATGTTGAGTTTGGCACCGGTGAGGTTGGTTTTGCTGAGGTTGGCTCCGCTGAGGTTTGCTACACTCAGATTCGCACCCTTGAGGTTGGCTCCGCTCAAGTTGACGCCGCTGAGGTTGGCCTCAGTTAGGTTGATTCCGGCAAAGTTTCTTTCTCCGGCGGCATATTTTTTCAGGAGTTCCTCGACTGTCATGGGGGCGGCACCGTATCAAATATCCCCATTTTATTGCTATGAATATCGGTATTGTCGGACTTGGTTTAATTGGTGGCTCGATCGCTCTGGATTTGCGGTCGCGCGGGTTTGATGTTTTTGGGGTTTCGAGTCGCCAGCAGACTTGCGATCGCGCGCAAGAAAGCGGTGTTGTCTCTGCTGCCAGCATACACCTGTCTGATATGGCAGCAGCCGATTTGGTTTTTATTTGCACTCCTCTGGGGTCGATCGAGCCGATCGTCCGAGAGTTGGTGCCATATCTTTCCCCTGATACTATTCTAACTGATGTCGGTTCCGTAAAAACACCCATAGTACAAGCTGTGTCTTCTCTGTGGCCGAATTTTGTGGGGGGACATCCGATGGCGGGGACTGCACAAAGCGGGATCGAGGCGGCGGTAAGGGATTTGTTTGTGGGGCGGCCTTACGTGGTGACGCCGACTGCGGTGACTCCGGCGCACTCGCTAGAAAAGGTTGAGGAAATTGCGCGGTTGTTGGGTGCTGAGGTTTATCGGTGCTGCCCTGTCGAGCACGATCGAGCTGTGGCTTGGATTTCTCATTTGCCGCTGATGGCTAGCGCGACGCTGGTTGCCGCCTGTGCTGTTGAGGGCGATCAGCATATTGTTGATTTAGCCAGACATTTGGCGAGTTCGGGTTTTCGGGATACCAGCCGCGTCGGGGGCGGCAATCCCGAGCTGGGAGTGATGGTGGCGAAGTACAATCGAGAGGAATTGCTGCGATCGCTCCGATTTTACCGCGACAGTCTCGACGAGTTCATCGCTGATATCGCAGCCGAAAATTGGCAAGCTCTCGAACATAAGCTAAAGCTGACTCAACAAGCGAGAGCAAATTATAACTTGTAAGTAAAAAATTGCTTCAAATTGTCCCCGTCTCGATTATGATTTGTGGACGCCTCTATATAGAGTTTAAATGTACACTTATTCTCGACTCAAGCGGGTTTTACTGGGTGAATCTCTCCCCACCAGCGCATCTGTTCACGAACGGTTGAGCAACGCTACAGGACTAGCTGTTCTTGCTTCTGATGCACTTTCGTCTGTGGCTTACGCTACTCAAGAAACTCTGCTGGTGCTGTTACTAGCAGGGAGCAGCAGTTTGAGTTTATCGCTGCCTATTTCGGGAATTATTGTTTTACTGTTGGCGATCGTGGCGCTGTCTTACCGACAGACGATTAAAGCGTACCCAAACGGTGGCGGCGCTTACATTGTGGCGCGAGAAAACTTGGGTACTTATCCGGGTTTGATCGCAGCAGCTTCGCTGATGATTGACTACATCCTCACCGTAACTGTCAGTATTTCGGCTGGTATTGCCGCCTTGACTTCCGCAGTTCCCTCGTTGCTGCCCTATACTGTTGAACTGTGCTTAGTTTGTATTGTCCTGATTATGTTTGCCAATCTCAGGGGATTGCGGGAATCTGGCAAGATATTTATGGTTCCCACCTATGCGTTTATCGTGGGCATTTTTGTCTTGATTGGCTGCGGTTTATTCCAACAGGCAACTGGTCACGTTTTGCCAGCATTAGAAAATATTCCAGCTAAAGAACCTTTGGGATTATTTCTGATCGCGCGCGCCTTTGCAGCCGGCTGTACGGCGCTGACTGGAGTTGAAGCAATATCGGATGGGGTGTTGGCTTTTAAACCTCCTGAATGGAAGAATGCGCGCCTGACTTTAACTTATTTGGGGGTAATTCTGGGGGTAATGTTTTTAGGAATTAGTTACTTAGCTCATATTTATCAAGTGATTCCTAAAGAAAACGAAACGCTCCTTTCTGTGTTAGGAAAAGATATTTTTGGATTGGGCATATTTTATTACTATTTGCAGGCCGCAACTCTGTTGATTTTGCTGTTGGCGGCGAATACGAGTTATGCGGATTTTCCGCGACTTTGTTATTTTTTGGCGCGGGATGGTTTTTTGCCGAGGCAGTTGTCCTTGTTGGGCGATCGGCTAGTTTATTCTAATGGCATTAATTTGCTCAGTTTCTGCGCGGCTGTGTTAATTATCATCTTCCGGGGCGATACTACCGCAGTAATTCCGCTGTATGCGGTTGGGGTGTTTACTTCTTTTACTCTCTCTCAATCGGGAATGGTAATTCACTGGTTTAAAGAGCGTGGTAAAGGTTGGCAGTCTAGTGCTTTGATGAACGGTATTGGTGCAGTGGCAACCACCGGAGTTTTGGCTGTAATTGTCGCTACCAAATTCCTTTTGGGAGCTTGGGTTGTGGTAGTAACTATTCCGATCGTAGTCAGTCTATTTTTAGCGATTAACCGACACTATCGCTATGTAGCCGCTCGCTTGAGCATTCAGGGAATCGCACCTATATCTTATCCTCCCAGACCTAAAGTTAAGGCGGTGAAACATCCGGCAGTGGTGTTAGTCGGGCAGTTGCACCGGGGAACTTTGGAAGCTCTGGATTACGCTCGTTTAATTGCTGATGAGGTTGTAGCGGTTCACGTAGATATTGGTTTGACCGATCGAGCAAAACTGCAAGCTGCTTGGCAAGATTTGCAGTCCGACATTCCTTTAGAAATTCTGGAATCGCCTTACCGTTCTGTTACTGAGGCTTTGACTCACTTTTTGGCTTTATTTGAAGAACAGCGGCCGGGAGTGTTCTTAACGCTGATTATTCCGGCATTTGTGACGCGAAATTGGTGGGAGGGACTGCTGCACAATCAAACTGCTTTCTTTTTGAAGGCGGCTTTGCGGGCGAAAAGAAGTCGGGTGGTGACGACGGTTAGATATTATCTCTAAACTATGAAAACTGGAATTATTGAGGAGACTGTGCCAAAAGAAACCGGGTTTATGACAAATTTTTTGTGTGTTTGCGAAGTATCTAGGCAGAAACCCGGTTTCTGATCCTCGCTGGAAGTTGACAGATCAAAAAAAATGTGCCACGATCGCCATAGGTAGAAAAGTTGCCTTCAACTTGTCTCTAAAAAGATTGCGGCTGCTGAACCAAAGTCTTTTATAAACTACAACATCTCTTCAATTTGTGGGGGTTGCACTGCAACCCGCAACAGACTACTTATGCAGCAGCCAAAAAACTTGAACAGGCTTTGGCGAGCTTTGTCTCGGCAAGGTCTTGATGTTAGTTACGACAACAAAGTCTACTCGATTTGTCTCAATAGTTCTCTGAAAGAAAACTGGCAAGATGCCAGTTTCACAACAGAAAACAGTGAAAATGTTTTTGCTACAAGAGATAACTGGCAAGATGCCAGTTCCACAACAGCAGAAGTTTTGCTTCCAGAAGGTTTTCCGGTGGAAGCAAAGGCGCTCAAACAGTTAGCAAATTTGGCGAATGTGCGTCACCCTCAAGGTGGTTGTGTTTGTCGCGCCTGCGCCACTCCAGACTTCCATCCGGGTGATGCGGGAGTGGCTATTGGCTCGATCGTCCAAACTGACAAAATGGTGATTCCGGCGGCTGTCGGTTCTGACATTAATTGCGGGATGCGATTACACGTTGCTGATTTGTCGATCGCACAATTCCTGGGAAAGCGCGATCGATTTGTAGAGTTGATGAAAGGCGATTATTTCTTCGGTACTCGCGATGTCAGCATGACTGCAAAAACTGCCCGTGCGATGTTCCAACACGGGATACCCGGATGGCTGGATGGTATGCTGGATCGGGCAATTGGTAGCGCAGCTAATTCGGATTTCGAGCAGTTGGCTGCTGAGTGCGAACACACTTTCGGAGGGGGTTCCATGAATGGCGATGTCAAATGGGCTCCGGCAGAATTAGTCCCAAACGACGGCACAGTCAGGGATGGTGGCTTGGGTACTATCGGCGGCGGCAATCATTTTGTAGAAATTCAAGTGGTTGAGGAAGTTGTCGATCGAGCTACGGCTTATACTTGGGGAGTGCGATCGGGACAAATCGCTTTTATGATTCACTCCGGTTCGCGAAATGTCGGCAAATACATCGGCGGTATGTGGCGCGATCGAGCTTGCGAAGCCTGGCCGAAAACCCTAAAATACCCTGAATCCGGGCTGTTTCCACTGTCTGTCGAAGCCAATCCCGAACTTGTGAGCAGCTACCTACAAGCGGAAGCAACCGCCGCCAATTATGG
The DNA here is from genome assembly GCF_015207455.1 of Microcoleus sp. LEGE 07076. GTDB lineage: Bacteria > Cyanobacteriota > Cyanobacteriia > Cyanobacteriales > Microcoleaceae > Microcoleus. The sequence continues at coordinate 2,103 of NZ_JADEWV010000165.1, read as the reverse complement.
TTTTATCAACCGCTTGTTGCTAGCAGAACTTCTGCGACTGCGTTTGCGACAAGTTTTCGGGGATATCGAAGCTCCTTTAGTTTACGACTTGCCTCACAATATTACTTTAGTTGAAGGTGCGGGCTGGGTGACTCGCAAAGGCGCTTGTCCCGCACATTCTGGCCAGCCTGTAATTGTACCTGGTTCAATGGGTGCGCCCTCTTATTTGCTAATTGGTTTGGGAAACGATCGATTTTTGCGATCGGCTTCTCACGGTGCGGGCCGGGCGCGATCGCGCTTCGATCTCAGTCGCCAAGGTGCTGACAAAACAGACGCCGCTTTGGGATTAACCGGCATAGATTGCATTACCTTGCGGGAAGAACGTAGAATCGAAGAAGCCCCGGCAGCTTACAAACCAATTCAACCAGTAATTGACGTTCAGGTGGAGGCACAAATGGTGGGGATAGTCGCTAAAATGAAGCCAGTGTTAACGTTTAAAGCCTAGGCTGATTTGTCGGTTCTCAAAAACTGTTTTCATCAACAGCGTCGAAGCCCGTTCCCAAAGACAATTTCCAGGTTGTGGAATGGGCTTCGACGCCGTTTCCAAAGACAATTTCACAGGTGTGGAACGGGCTTCGACGCCTTTCCCAAAGACAATTTTACAGGTTGTGGAATGGGCTTCGACGCCGTTCCCAAAAACAATTTCACAGGTGTGGAATGGGCTTCGACGCCGTTCCCAAAGCCGTGAAAGTAAGTGTAAAATCTAAAACTTGTCCAATTATCCCCATCCTCAATTGTCACCAAATCCCTCTAAACCTGTCCATCCCCTCAAGCGGCTGCTGAAGTACGGCCGCCGCTACCGCCTGAAAACTTGGCTGGCAAGTATTTGCTCGCTGCTGAATAAATTCTTCGATTTAGCGCCGCCGGCATTGATCGGGATTGCCGTTGATGTGGTGGTGAAACAACAAGATTCTGTCCTGGCTCAGTGGGGCATCAAAGATGTTTTTTGGCAACTGGCAATTATTACTTTTTTGAGTTTGATTGTTTGGACTTTGGAATCAGTTTTTGAATATGCTTACGATTATTTGTGGCGCAATTTGGCTCAGGATATCGAACACGATTTGCGTCTGGAAGCTTACAGCCATTTGCAAGAATTAGAATTAGCTTATTTTGAAGATCGCAGTACGGGCGGTTTGATTTCTATTCTCAACGATGATATCAATCAACTCGAACGTTTTTTGGACGACGGCGCTAATGAGGTGATTCAGGTAATTACAACGGTTGTTGTGATTGGCGCGGCTTTTTTTGCTGCATCTCCTGGTGTTGCTGGGCTGTCAATGCTGCCGATACCTTTTATTGTTTGGGGCTCGATCGCCTTTCAAAATCGCCTCGCTCCTCTCTATGCTGATGTCCGGGAAAAGGTGAGTTTTATGAACGGGCAACTGTCAAATAATTTGACGGGAATTACTACTATTAAAAGCTTTACTTCTGAAGATTACGAAACTGGGCGCATCGAAGCACAAAGCCAAGCTTACCGCCAAAGCAATCAACGGGCGATCGCACTTTCGGCTGCTTTTATTCCGCTGATTCGGGTGGTGATTTTTTTGGGGTTTATTGCAACGCTGTTTCTGGGCGGTTTGGAGGTGGTGGCGGACCGGTTGTCTGTGGGAACTTACAGCGTTTTGGTGTTTTTAACTCAGCGGTTGCTGTGGCCGCTGACTCGCCTGGGAAATACTCTGGATCAATACCAGCGCGCAATGGCTTCTACTAATCGGGTGATGAATTTGTTGGATACGCCGATCGCCATTCGCACGGGCGATATTCGGCTGCCGGTTAGTTCGATTAAGGGCGAGATACAATTTAAAAATGTTACCTTTTATTACAATCAAAGAAAGCCGATTTTGCAGTATTTTTCCCTGACTCTGCCGGCGGGGAAAACTACTGCGATTGTTGGCGCAACTGGTTCGGGAAAAAGTACGCTGGTAAAATTAATTATGAGGCTGTACGAGGTACAATACGGTCAGATTTATCTCGACGGTATAGAATTAACTAACCTGAATTTAAAAGATTTGCGGAGAGCGATCGGATTGGTGAGTCAAGATGTGTTTTTGTTTCACGGTACGG
>NZ_JADEWV010000164.1 GCF_015207455.1 Microcoleus sp. LEGE 07076 | reverse complement strand
GCCAATTGCCGCGTTATGTTTATTGGCAAAATAAGCTGCAACCGGTGCCGATGACTCCTGGGGCGATGATTCGGTCTGGGTTGCTGAGTTTTCCGGGGAAACTGCGGGCGCTGTTGGGGGCTTTGGGATTTGTGGCGCCGGCAATGGGTTCTGGACTTTCGCAGCAGGGTGATGAGGAAACTGTTTCTCAATTTTTCCGCCGTCATCTGGGGACGGAAGTGATGCAGCGGTTGGTGGAACCTTTTGTTTCTGGGGTGTATGCTGGAGATCCGCAACAACTTAGCGCGGCGGCGGCTTTTGGCCGGGTAACAAAGATGGCGGATGCGGGCGGCGGGCTGGTGGCGGGGGCGCTGCTTTCTGCTAGGACTAGGCCGAAGAAATTGCCGACTGACCCGAATGTTCCGTCTACTAAGCCGGGGGAGTTGGGTTCGTTTAAAGGGGGGTTGAAGGCTTTGCCAGAGGCGATCGCCGCTCAATTGGGCGATCGGCTAAAACTCAACTGGCATCTGACTCGGCTCGATCGTACAGAACGCGAAACTTACATTGCTGTATTCTCTACGCCCGACGGACAGCAGGAAGTTGAGGCCCGGACTGTGGTTTTGACAACGCCGGCTTATGTTACAGCCGAATTGTTGGAGCCCCTGCAACCGGAAGTTAGCAGCGCTTTACAAGCTTTTACTTATCCTACGGTTGCCTCCGTTGTATTAGCATATCCGGTGTCGGATGTCAAGGGTAAATTGGTGGGTTTTGGAAATTTAATTCCGAGGGGGCAGGGAATTCGGACTCTGGGTACGATTTGGACATCGAGTTTATTTGCCGATCGGGCGCCGGCGGGCTGGCAAACTCTCACCAGTTACATCGGCGGGGCGACTGATTCGGGAATTGAGAATCTGGACTCAGAACAAATTGTTGGGGAGGTGCACCGAGATTTGTCTAAAATTTTGCTGAAGCCTGATGCGGCTCCGCCGAAAGTGTTGGCTCTGAGGTTGTGGAAGCGGGCGATTCCTCAGTACAATTTGGGTCATTTCGATCGCCTGCAACAGGTCGATCGGGGTTTAAAATCTTTGCCGGGGCTGTATTTGTGCAGCAACTACTTTGGGGGCGTGGCTTTGGGAGATTGCGTGCGCCGGGGTTTTGAGCGGGCGCGAGAAGTGGGGGAGTATTTGCAGCAGCAATCGGATAGTCGATCGATCTGAATTATGGCTCGGTGCGGGCGGGTTGATAAATATCGAGTATGTCAAAGTAGAATTTTTTTGATAGGCCCGGCACTGTCTATTGTTGTTCGTCCCAAACGCGAGAGGGGCGAAGCCTGCCGTTTCTGTTTGAATCCAGAATCAGGATTGCCCAAATGCGCCGGATAGTACCTCAATAGGTTGTGGGTTCAAACTTGTAACCCACTCCGCGGACGGTTTGGATCATCGAAATTTGATTGGCATCTGGTTCAATTTTGCGGCGAATTTGACCGATATGGACATCCACCACCCGATCGGCTCCCACATACTCATAGTCCCAGACTTCTTGGAGCAATTCCGATCGCCTCCACACGCGACCGGGTTTGCTTGCCAAACAGTACAGCAAGTCAAATTCTAAAGCAGTCAAAGCAACTATATGACTGCCGAGAATTACCTCGCGGCGGACGGGATCTATTAGTAGGTCTCCAAAGGTAAGACTTTGTTGTTCGGTGGGAGTAACTATGCGTTTGCGCTTCAAAATTGCTGCAACGCGAGCTCCAATTTCCACAAGACTAAAAGGTTTAGTAATGTAGTCGTCAGCACCTTCGGCAAACCCTTTCATTTTGTCAGCTTCATCGGTTCGGCTGGTGAGCATCAACACAAACACGCCCGTGCGTCTTTGCATTTCTTGACACAATTTGTAGCCAGTAGTATCTGGTAAATTTACATCTAGAACTACTAAGTCAGGATTGAGTTGCTCAAATAATTCCAGACCCGTCTGACCGTCCTCGCCAGACTCAACTTGATAACCTTGCTGGCTCAAAAAACGGTGAATTAAATTTCGGATTGCCGGGTCGTCATCAACCACAAGAATTTTTACAGGGGCCATGACCACAACTTTATTTGAATAATTAGGCAAGAATATTCAGCCATAATAGTAGAAAACTGGATACAAATCTCGAAAAAATTGAGCTTTTAATAGTTATAGCCGTATTTATAACCTACGCAAGATTTCGGGCAACAAATCTCCGGGAATTTTGGATAAGGCTAAATTTTGGCCAGGCAGCCCGCATTCACTATAGAAAGCTCTAATCGTTTTAACAATATAGCTCAATGCTGTTTGCCGGCAATCATCAGCAGTTTGGGAGTTGGCGGGGGATTGGAGGTTGAGTTTATCTCCATATATTAACCCTTTGTCGTTGAGATGTTGTCCCCATTCCGCGCACACTTGCAACTGCTGGTGCAGTGCTGCTTCTAGATGGCTGGTCTGTGCGGCTTTGTTGAGGGCGAAATCAGGGTCTGTGGCTAGTTGATAGTGGGCTAGTCCGAGATTGTTGCGGGCGGCAAGAGTGTCAAAGGTGAGTTGGGCGCGATCGATCTGGGCACTGGCAATATCCAGGGCAACTTCGTAGGCGGTAATCGCCTGCTGCAATGATTCAGTCCGGGCCTGTTTTTGCTGAAACTGGTTGGCCAAATGCCAGTAAGCGGTAGCGAGATTGTTGTAGGTGGCTGCTGCGGCTGCGGGTACTAATTCTCGGGTGCGGTATTTCAAGGCTTCACGGTAGGCCTCAATCGCCGTGACTAGCAGGGATTCTGAGGGTTCGTGCTGGGCGAGGTTCCAGCAGGCGGTACCGAGGTTGTTTTGCACTCCGGCATAGTTGAGGGGTTCTCGTTCGGGACTGTATGCGGAAAGGGCTTGGGTGTAAGCGGAAATCGCGCTTTTGAGATACGCTAACGGCTCACCGTCTTGAGCTAAATTCCAGTATGCTGTAGCCAAATTATTCTGAGCAGCAGCGTACTGCTGGGGTTCCGTCGCGGGGTCGAGATCCAGCAGCGCTTGTTGGTAAGCTGCAACTGCTTGCTGCAAGTTCTGTGTCTTGTCTTGATAGCGGGCTAAATCTGCTGAGGCTATGCCCAAATTTTTGTTCAATCTGACGCGGGTTTGAGGTAGACTCTCGGCATCTGTGCGGTTCAAACCTTCAAGGTAAAGTGCGATGCTGCGTTCGAGGCAGGATACTGGATCTGGGACTTCCATACTGTTGGTGCGATCGCGCGACAGCATCCAGTAGAGAGTGCCGAGATCGTTGAGCAGGTCGTCAATGGGCGGTAAGCTGTTGGACTCCTGGGCGTAGTGAGTTAAATTTTGTGTCAGTTGGGCAATCAGCCGCGCGCATTCGTCACTTGGCGGTTGATTTGTCTGCGAGTTGGCGTCGAGTTCGAAGTATGCAATCACTTGCTCGATCGCGCGAATAGCGATTGTCAGGTTTTGTGGCGAAGCGTCGCCGCCGAGAATGCGATCGCGGTAGTAATTCCCCAAACTGTGATAAGCCAAAGCCAATGCTTCGGAACAGCAGTGATGTTCTTGTAGCAATTCGATATATTGCAGGGTTTGCAGTGGCAAACCGCTGTCCTCGGATGCGCCATTATTTTCTGCTTCCAAATCCTCGGAGGAACTCGCTGCTAGCACCAAATCTGCCAGTTCGACGGATTTAGCATCTGGCGCAGCGGACGGGGAATCGGGAATTGAGGATTGTCGGGACTCTGAAGATATCAAAATTTTATCGCCGGAGTCTCCCTTGTCCCGGAAGTTGCCGAAGTTTTCGGAGTTTCCGAAGTCCTCGGAGTTGCCTTCGTCTTCCTTTGTGGGAGTCGGTTCTCCTTCAAACTCAAATACTCCGGTTCGCCACTGCCAAAATTCTGGGGCCGATTGCTCGATCGAACTCAGCCAGGGGCGCGACACCCACAGCAACAGAGTAGACTCGCACATTTGCAAGTTTGCTTCGATGTCCCTCAAATAGCTCAGGAAAGACCACTGCACGGCTGCTGAATGCCTGGTCAGGTGTTCTGCCCCCAAAATTTGAAATCCTGGCACAGGGCCTCCGCTGCCCCTGTTTTGGGGCGGTGGGTGTTGGGTCAGCCACGCGGCGATCGAACCCCAAGGATTTGGATCGTTCAAGTCGAGTTCCAAACTGACAAATCGGGGATAGTCGATCGGGGAACCAGGAATAGAGCCTGCGCCCTCTGCTGATAATTCTGCTTGCAAGCGAGCAGCCAGACAGTCCCGCAAGCGCAAGTCGTCGCAGGCGGCAATAAAAATTTGACGGCGTAAATTGAGGTCGATCGCCTGTTTCAAGCGTTGGTATATCTGCTTGTTCGAGCTAGAAACTTTTTGGTTCGGAGTAGACATCACAGTCTGGCGATTTTAGATTTTAGATTTTAGATTTTAGATTTTAGGGTTGAGAGTTCAAATCGCAGATAGCTCATAACTCACAACGCCAGCCTGTTCGACAGTCAGATTATCTCCTTCGAGAACGACTAACAATCAGATTAGTTTGATCGTTGCAAATGCAGCTTTTGCTCCATCTGAGGACTTGCATTCGGAGCGATCGAACTAATCTGATTGCGGGTAATCGATCGGACATATAGCGGTTCTCACGCTTTGTGAGGTATGCCCACCCAGGCCGGTTTGGCTGGTTTTGCCAGTTTGGCTAGTTTTGCCGATTTGGCCTGCTTGGCGCCTCATGTTACCCTCGAAAGGCTATAATATCAATCGCACCGGTGACGACCAAAAGATTGTAGACTTGCGATTAGCAACCTGTGATATTGGTGAGGTGCCGGTCTGGTTAATTAGCACCCAAGTCCCAGAACCCAACGGCACAGAGGAAGCAATTAAATTTTTGGGGGTCTTATTTAGTTTTCCAGCTCCCACGGCAATGTTCAGGACGATCGCAACTACCTGATGTTTATTGAAACACAAAAACCAGGAGGTAGTTGGTAGGGAAAGATTGTCAATCGAAGGATTATTTAAAATAGCAATTTGAAGCGGCCTTGAGTGTCAGCGCAGTTTTTAGCTAATAGGACTAAGACAGTTTCTCCGCCATAAAATCGTCCAAAACCTATCTGGATAAGGGAAAGAGCTCGCTGACCTAAAAACGCCTGAAACAAGAGTGAATACCCACTGCGGGCTCGTGCGAGAATCGAGATATCTCAGCCAAAAAAAATCCGGCGGATTTCGCTTGCCCGAAGTAGGTTAGTATCTCTCCTGCTGACTGCTAACAACTGACAGCGGCGACAACTCCCTATCTGGGCGAACAGAAGGGCATCCCGGCACGGTCTTTTCTCGGTCAAATCTCAAATCGACTCACCTCGCTATAATCTGGGTGTCGAATCAAGAAGAAGGATAATTTGATGACAGCAGAAGCTTCATACTTTGTGCATTAAAACTAATCTTCCTACATCTCCTTACATGATGCGTTTGAGTAGTTTCTCAAGTCTTTTTTTGTGGTAATTTAATCCCGAACCTATATCGGCAATTATCTCAAATTCCCATCTTTTAGAGGAGCTAAAGGACTCAATAACTTTTATTTGCCTAGTCAAATCTTCTTTTTGGTCGTGACTGCTAAGCTGTTTCAAACCCCGAAATTTAAATGAACCCCAAAGCCCAAAATTCTCGCACTTGAAAAATACTTGACAATTCGTCTGTTTTGCGAGAGTTCCCCAAGTCGGCACCGGAGTATTGAAAGCTTTGTTCTGTAAGCGTTTTGCTGCCGCCTCCACATCGGCAAAACTGACGGGAAAGGAATTTTTATCACCAAGGTTGGCTGTGATATTTTTTCGGCATCGGGTACTCGTGCGACAATATACCATACATTGACTCATAGTATTATCACTTTTAGTGATATGACATATCAGAAATTATTATTTAACTATTGCAACTCATTACCAAAAGAGCTGTAGAATAACATCTTGATTGTTGCGATAAATTATCAAATACTTGCAGTTGCATAGGAGAGCGATTAATGAATGCAAAATTTAAAGCACTAGCAAGCGCTAGCGCAGGAGTATTGCTGTTGGGGGCTTTGACGGTGAGTGCATTCGAAGTCGGTCACAAAGCGATCGCCCAAACAAGGCAGCAGGGCGATCTAGATTTAAGAGCACAAGCTCCGATAAATCGCATTAGAATCGTATTTGCCAACCGCAGAGATGCTACAGACTTGCAAAAGAAAGCCAATCAAGTAGCGCAAATACTTTCCAAAGAAATGGGAATACCCGTCGATGCAGTCATCGGCGACGAAACCGCCGCCGTCGAAGCATTGAGGGCCAACAGAGCAGATGTAGCATTTGTAGCAGGGCGCGCGGCATTAAAAGCAGAACAATTAGCCAAAGCGCGGATGTATTTAGCAGAAGTTCGCAGCGATTATTCCGGCGGAAATACCTACAATTCCGTGTTTGTAGTGCGCCAAGACAATCCCCTGCGCCCCAAAGGTTCAGCAAAGCAAACCCTCCAACAATTGAAAGGCAAAAAAATCGCTTTCACCTCTCGAACTTCCGGTTCGGGATTCATTTTCCCAATTTCAGAATTAGTGGGTCAAGGATTAGTTTCAGGGCCAGACAGACTGGAAAGTTTTTTCGGAAATGTCACCTACGGTGACGGTTACAGTAGCGCTTTGCAATCTGTTTTAAGAGGTCAAGCAGATGTCGCAGTTGTCTCCGAATACGCTTTGCTGCCGCCTTGGATTACAGCGGAAGAAGGTAAGAAACTGCGAGTTTTGCAAGAAGTTAGCGGAGTTCCAGCCCACGGAATTGTGATTGACGATCGCATTCCTGCACCGATGCGCGAAAAACTAATTAATGCTTTCATGAAAATGAACGAACCTGCAAACAATCAATTGTTCCGCAGTTTGTACAACTCTCAGAAATTGGTAAAAGTCGATCATGCGCGCCATTTAGCAACCTTACGCCAAGCTTTGCAGCGCGCCAAACTCGAACCGTAAAATCAAGGTTGGTAGAGAGAGTAAAGGTTCGCAGTGAAGACTTCATTCAGCTAAAAAAGAAGGACTAAAGTCCTCACTACGAACCTATTTTATTGTTAGCCATCTAGCCGACAGTATATTAATGGCAAAGTTGAGCGACAAATATTTACAATATTAACACGCCCAATTAAAAATCAACATAAATAGCTAAATTTTTTTCTTGATTATTGATTCTTGATTATTGATTCTTCATTCTTCATTCTTCATTCTTCCTTCTTCTTATGACTATAGAATGCAGCCAATTAGAAACAGCTTATTCAACGGCGCTAAATCGCCCGATTTTGAGCGGAATTAATTGCCAAATAAAACAAGGCGAATTTGTAGCGCTTCTCGGCTTAAACGGTGCGGGAAAATCTACGCTGCTGCGTTCATTTGTCGGGTTAGTCCCCGTCAAAACAGGTGAAATTCGGATTGACGATACAGTCATAACTCCGCGCACTATGAGGCGAATCAGGCGCAATGTTGGCTTGATTTTTCAAGGTGGCGGGTTGGTAAAACAGTCGCCTGCGATCGACAATGTGCTTTGTGGTTGCTTGGGAAGCTTGAATACTTGGGAGACTTTGTGGGGTTTTCCGAAACAGCAGCGCGATCGAGCATTTGACTTACTAACAGACTTCGGACTCAAAGACCTAGCATATCAAAAAACCGGACTGCTCAGCGGCGGACAACAACAAAGAGTAGCCATCGCCCGCGCCTTAATCCAATCCCCCCAGATTTTACTAGCCGACGAGCCCACAAGCGGATTAGACGTAATCGCCGCCCAACAAGTAATGGAAATCCTAGCCCAACTGCACCAAAAACAAGGAATGACCGTAGTTGTAGTATTGCACGATTTAGGAATGGCCAGCACCTATGCCGATCGGGCGATCGTCCTAGATGCCGGTCAGATAGTCTATGATGGCAAATGCCACAACCTGTCCGACAAACTCAGCCAACTAACACCTCCCAAACTAGCAGTCTAAACTCCTCTCTTCACCCCTCTTCCTCTGTGCCCTCTGCGCCCTCTGCGGTTCATAAAAAAAATTAAAAACAAACACAAATGACCGAAAACAAATCAACTAATCCCTCAAAAAATCATGGCTGGCTCAAAAATCTCGGTATCGCAGCAGCCTTAATTGTACTTTACAGTTGGGCGCTGCGGGGACTAGAAATTGATGCAGAAACCCTGACAAACAGTTGGCCTTACATGACTGATTTTATTTCGCGCTTGTGGCCGCCAAATCTCGAAATAATTGACGTAGCAATTAAAGCTTTAATCGAAACAGTTCAAATGTCATTGTGGGGAACGACATTCGGAGCAATTTTGTCGATACCGATTGCGATTTGCAGCGCCCGCAACATAGCACCGAAGTGGTTGCGCTGGTTGGCTAATTTATTGCAAAATGCGGTGCGTTCAGTGCCTTCAATCGTGCTGGGGTTGCTGTTTGTATCGGCAACTGGTTTGGGCGCACCGGCTGGTACTTTGGCGCTGGGAATTTATACGATCGGCTATCTTGGTAAATTTTATCAGGAGGCGATCGAATCTGTGGAAGCGCGATCGATCGAATCGTTAGAAGTAGTCGGTGCATCTTGGCTGCAAGTGGCGCAATACGGTATTTTTCCGCAGGTATTGCCGCTAGCCTTGGGTTACACGCTGTGGATGTTTGAATACAACATTCGGGCGGCTTCGGTGTTGGGAGTAGTGGGCGCTGGCGGCATTGGTTTTGAATTAGTCAATTATATCAGGTCTTTTGAATACAACAAGGCTACTACAATGATGTTGGTTTTGTTGGTTGTAGTGACAGTTATAGATGTAATTAGTAGCAAATGGCGGCAGCGGTTGGAAACGAAGTAAGGATGGATTAAGAAAAAAACTGTAGAATTGACACTTAATATCGCATCCGGTAGATTAACATATCTAAAATTGGTTCGTAGTGCGGACTTTAGGAATGAGAATTAAATAACTTACCATTTTTATTGTTCTTGTGGGATGGACGGGAGAGCCCGTCCAGGACGGGCTCTCCCGCCCATCCCACAATTATGTGTAAATTATTTAATTCGCGATCCTTAGTCCGCAATCCGGGAGCGGACTAAAGTCCGCACTACGAACGAACGAACCGTTTTTGTTGTAGTAATCGATCGCACAATCTATCAATCAATCATTTAACACAATACAAAAATAAGGACAAAGCAATGCTTTGTCCTTATTTTATTGGGACAAAGCAATGCTTTGTCCCCACACATACCGCCGATATCCAGCTCAGAATTCTTGCTCTTTAGAACAAGAACAATTCAGAATTACCGGAAACTCCCAAATCGACATTCACAGTAGCAAACAAACTGTTACCGCCAACAGTAGAACCGTTGCTATCGTAATACAGTTTAGTAGATGCAGACAAACTGTCGTAGATAGCCATGATCGACGGCCCGGTTAAAGTTGCTTCGAGCGCAGTTACAGATACTGTGCTGCTGTAAGCGTAGAAACTCTGACTCAAAAGTCCAGATCCGGTTGTAAAGCCTGGAAAACCAGTGTTGTCGATGTTAATTTGATCGTCAACAATGCTGTAATCGGTAATGATATCCCCGCCACCAGCAGTAGTTCCGCTGAACACAAACACATCAGCACCAAGCCCGCCGCTGAGAACATTTGTTCCCGCACCGCCGATTAAAGTGTCATTCCCGATGCCACCGTTGATAGTATCGCTACCCGCGCCGCCGAAGAGATTGTCATTCCCAGCGCCGCCGGAGATGCTGTCATTCCCAGCACCGCCGACTAAAAGATCAGCAATCGCTCCGCCATTCAAGATGTCAGCAAACTCAGTACCAGTGGCAGTGTTAATACCCGAACCTCCGATAAACAACACAGGAGTGCTGAAGTTGTAACCGCCAGCACCAGAACCGAAATTGTTAAAGTCGGTTGGGAAAGTATTCCCAGCAGCAGTTAAATCGGCAACGCTACCCGACGAGTAGGAGAAGTTGCAACCGGAGCACTGCTAATCGTCCCAGTAAACAAGAAGTCCGCCGTGCCCAAACTTCCAGCAGCAGTACCCAAATTGGCAATTAAGGTAGAACCAGCCGCTAAAGTGCCGTTCGAGTCAAAATACAACACAGTCTCGTTCGACGCATTCGTAAACGCGAAGAAACCAGCACTTGTAGAACTGCCCAGAACTTTAGCTTGTGCAGCTTCCAAAGAGGCATAAGTTCCGCCTGTGAAAATCACCAACTCTTTGCCAGTAATGTCAGGAGTTGAACCCGTAATACCGTCAAAGTTAGTAGTAGTCAAATTGCCAAATTTGCTAGCTGCAAACTGGAATTTGTCAACCCCAAAGGTAAAGTCGGTAATCGTATCCGCGCCGTCGCCTGGAGCATTGTAACCAAAGATATCTGCACCGGAACCGCCAGTCAGAATATCCGCACCTCCACCACCAGTGATGATGTCAGCAAATTCAGTACCGGTGACGCTGTTAGAACTCGCATCTCCAGTAAATAAAACAGGAGTGCTGAAGTTGTAACCGCCAGCACCAGAACCGAAATTGTTAAAGGCGACGGGGAAAGTATTCCCAGCAGCAGTTAAATCGGCAACGCTACCTGAATTGGTAGTAGTACCAGTCGGAGTAGTACCAGTCGCAGAATTGCTAATCGAACCAGTAAACAAGAAGTCTGCCGAGCCCAAACTTCCAGCAGCAGTACCCAAATTCGCAATTAAGGTAGAACCAGCCGCTAAAGTGCCGTTCGAGTCAAAATACAACACAGTCTCGTTCGACGCATTCGTAAACGCGAAGAAACCAGCACTTGTAGAACTGCCCAGAACTTTAGCTTGTGCAGCTTCCAAAGAGGCATAAGTTCCGCCTGTGAAAATCACCAACTCTTTGCCAGTAATGTCAGGAGTTGAACCCGTAATACCGTCAAAGTTAGTAGTAGTCAAATTGCCGAATTCGCTGGCTGCAAACTGGAATTTGTCAACTCCAAAGGTAAAGTCGGCAATTTTATCGCCGCCTTCTTTAGTTGTCGCGTAAACAAACAGATCCGCACCGCTGCCGCCACTTAAGACATCCAAACCGAGGCCGCCGGTGATGGTATCGTTGCCGTCGCCGCCCTTGATCGTATCGTTAAAATTGCTGCCGACAATGTTGTCGTCGCCTCCTAAACCGTCGAAATTAACGGCGGCAGGATAAGTTCCAAAATTAACATTGTCAGCGCCGGAAGTACCGACAGGAACATTTAGCGACGGGCCGCTGAAGACAAAGTTACTGACTTGCAGGCTAAATGCCAGAGAGAAACTGGTGACAATTTCAAAGCGCGCCCCAACAGAAAATACCAGCACGGAACGGCCGGTAGTGGCATCTGTAAACTGACAGAAAACAGGTGCGTCGGTGCTGCCGCCCAAAGCTGCAAACCGTGCTTGCAAAGTGGCGATGCTGGTAACGCTGATATCCGCACTAAAGTCGAGCAAGTTAGCGCTGCCGATCGATCCAACAACAGAATTAGCAGTAATTGCCAGTCGCGTCAAGCTAGAAACACTGAGATTAGCAAAAGCTGCAGCAGAAAGCTGTAAAACATCGTCATTGACATTAAAGTCAGTAATTAAGTCAGCTTCTACAACTGTTTGAATCTCTTGGCGAGAAACCAGATAAGTAAAGCGATCGTTCCCAGCACCCCCAGTTAGAGTATTGGTTCCTACGCCGCCGTCAATCTCGTCATCATCATCGCCGCCTTTAATTTTGTCGTTGCCCAAGCCTCCTTTTATTTTGTTTTTGCCTTTACCGACTTCGATATCGTCATCGTCATCGCCGCCGTCGATATCGTTATCGCCATCGCCGCCTTTAATTTTGTCTTTGCCCAAGCCTCCTTTTATTTTGTTTTTGCCTTTACCGACTTCGATATCGTCATCGTCATCGCCGCCGTCGATATCGTTATCGCCATCTCCGGCTTTAATTTTGTCCTTGCCCAAGCCTCCTTTTATTTTGTTTTTGCCTGTGCCGACTTCGATATCGTCATCGTCATCGCCGCCGTCGATATCGTTATCGCCATCGCCGCCTTTAATTGTGTCGTTGCCTTGGCCGCCGATGATTGTGTCCTTGCCTGTGCCGGCTGTAATGGTATCGTCACCGTCGCCGCCTTGGATGTCGTTATCTAGCGTCGCCGAACCGACAATAACTTGAGGTGCTGTATTGCCAACAAAATTAAAGACATTTTGCTCGACTTTCAAGCTAAAAGTCTGGTTTGCGAGTACATTTTTGCCGTCGCTAACTTCAAAACCAAAACTAGCCGCACCGACAAAACCTATGGCCGCTTGGAAACTCAACAAACCGAGACTAATGTCTGCTTGAGTGAAGCTTAAACCAACTTGGGTTACGGCTACTCCCTTAAAGAATAGTTGCCCGGTTGCAGCATCAGGCAACTGCGTTACCTTAAAGACTGTGCCGCTAGCACCTGCCTCGCTATCAACAAACTGCAAGAAGTCAGAAGTAATAGTTGTTTGGCTGCCTCCGGAACCGACAATCAGGCTATTATTAGCTTGCAATTGCGGAGGGGCATTAACTATTGGGAGATTTGAAGTTGGAGTTGGACTTGGAGTTGGACTTGGAGTTCCAGGAATACCATTAACTCCCAAAAAGTCGCTAGCATCGAGAATCGTAGCGCTGACATTTAACAACAGCGCCAGTACAAAGCTATTGCTGCCCCGAATTTCGGTATTGAAGCCGACTTGCACAAAGGACAAGCTGCTAAAAATCAAGTCGCCAGACAGTAAAAATTTGTCGCTGCCGTCTGTGTAGTCAGTGATGACTGAACTGCCGGGACTGCTAGTGTTACTCATGACAAAAACGTCATCTCCAGCACCGCCGACACAGGTATGGTTGCCACTACCGCCAACGATCGTATCGTTGCCGCTATTGCCCATCAGGGTATCGTCGCCAGTACCGCCGCCGACAACGCTGTCGTCGCCGTCGCCGCCGTCTGCCATGTCATTGCCGTCGCCAGTAACGAGGGTATCGTTGCCTGCACCTGCCATCAAGGTGTCGTCGCCGCTGCCACCGATCACGCTGTCGTCGCCGTCGCCGCCTTCGCAAACGTCGTTGCCTGCACCGCCCATCAAGGTGTCGTCGCCGCTGCCACCCATCACGGTATCGTCGCCGTCGTCGCCCATACAAGCGTCATTGCCGTCGCCGCCCATCAAGGTGTCGTCGCCGCTGCCGCCCATCACGGTATCGTCGCCGTCGTCGCCCATACAAGCGTCATTGCCGTCGCCGCCCATCAAGGTGTCGTCGCCGCTGCCGCCCATCACGGTATCGTCGCCGTCGTCGCCCATACAAGCGTCATTGC
>NZ_JADEWV010000163.1 GCF_015207455.1 Microcoleus sp. LEGE 07076 | reverse complement strand
CGTACTTAGCTGGAGCGTCTTTAGATGTATTTTCTGAATTTGTTTCAACCATAAATTACATTGGCTTTATGTTGTTGTTTGAAATATTTCCTATATTATTAAATGGTGTTTCTAAAGAAAATGTGAAGATCGGATTATTTTTGAAAAAAAGTTTTGGATATTTTAACATTCTTTTAAAATAAAATCAATAGTGCGATCGACTTACTTGACTGCACCAGCTCTTGCGCCACCTGCAGCGGTAAGCTGCTGCGATCTAGATTGTCTGTTATAGCAAATCCGGGTAACATACCCTGTTGATGATGCAACCGCTTTCGAGGCGAAAAGCGCGAAGAGATAAGTTAGAAGATAAAGCCGATAGCAAACTCGGATTTGATATTATACACTTCTGGTGTAAGTTGGGTCAAGCACGATTGATTGCTTTCTTGTTTTATTACTGCTTTCTCCAAAAAGAAGGTGTCGATCAAATTAAAAGATGAGTGAAGAGGATGCGCCAACTATTTGTACAAGTGCCTCAGGGCTCTGGAAAAACTGTTTTAGAGATAGCAAAAGCCTGTAAAGGCACGAATCTAGCAAAAATAGAAGCCACGGGAGTCGATCGATCGCTGGATTTGGTGCTGATCCACGTTTCTAATGGCGAGGTTGAAGAACTTCTCGGAAAACTCGAAGATTTGCCGGACTTAAGTGTTACTCTGCTGCCCACAGGTGTGATGTCACTGCATCCCCCAGCCGATGCCGCTCCGGAGCAAGTCACTAACGTTGAGGAACGCAGCCCGATCGAAATTTTTCTGTCCGGTTTGCAGAGTACAGGTTCTTGGAAAGGATTTCTCAGCTATGCCTTTTTCGCCGGAATCATTGTTTGGATTGGTTTATACACTAATACCAGCTACCTGCTAGTTGCCGCCATGTTGCTGGCTCCGTTTGCTGGGCCTGCCATGAATACCGCCTTGGCTACGGCAAGGGGCGATTTCAAACTCTTGGGGCGCAGCATTTTACGCTACTTTGCGGCCCTGAGCGTCACGATACTTACCACGGGATTACTGAGTTGGATTCTGCAACAGCAAAACCCCACCAGTTTGATGATTGATGGCAGCCAAATTTCTTCGGTATCGGTGCTGATTCCCCTTGCAGCAGGAGCCGCCGGAGCGCTATCGCTGGTTCAGTCCGATCGCAGCAGCTTGGTGTCGGGAGCCGCTACCGGAATGCTGGTATCGGCTTCGCTGGCTCCCCCTGCTGGCTTGATTGGCATGGGGGGAGCCATCGGCCGTTGGGATCTGGCAGTCAACGGCCTGTTTTTACTGCTGCTGCAACTCGGCGGTATTAATTTAGCTGCTGCGCTGATGTTTCGTCTGTTTGGGCTATCGACTCAAGGATCTCGCTACGCGCGGGGAAAACGCGGTGTGTTCCCGGCGGCGGTGGGGGTGAGCGCGATCGTACTCACCGGATTAATCATCTGGCAATTTTCCAATTCGCCTAACCTCCAGCGTTCTAGTCTCGCTCAACGGGCAAATTCTCAACTGCAGCAGGTTGTAAAGCAAAGCGATTTAGCTAAGCTGGTAGAATCCAACGTTCGCTTTACCAGAGCCGACAATCCGGGGGATGATATTTTGCTGTGTCAAGTCTACGTTCAGCGTCAACCCCGAGTCGCGCGATCGGCTCAACAAATTCGCACCGATCTCACCAAAGCCATCCAAACTCGTTTGTTGAAAGAAGATTTTAAGGCAACACCATTGGTAGATGTCACCGTGTTAGAAGCCCCTCGGATTTAGCCTTTCTCAAAAAGGTGAGAAATGAGTCGATTTGAGATTTTAGATTGAGGGAGTAATATCAAGTCCGGTGGATTGACAACGATAAGATTGGTTTGTAGTGCGGACTGAAGTCCGCACTACAAACCGATCGCATCTCGTTAAAAATACCAAAAAATCAACTACCATTCTCAGCCACCGGCAGAGTAAACCAAAAAATTGCCCCAGCACCGGGACTGCTAATTACCCCAATTTCCCCGCCGTGAGCGCCAATAATTTGCTTGCACAGATATAAACCTAAACCCAAACCGACCGAATGTCGGGATTGATGGCCCCTAACGTAAAGGTCAAACAGATGTTCGCACTGTTCCGGCAATATTCCCACCCCGTCATCTTCAACTGTACAGTAAATCATGCTATTTTGGGAATTTGTAATTGGGAATTTGGCATTGGGAATTTGTAATTTTTCTCTATTTTGTTTTGCTTTAATTGAATTTATCGTATTTTTGCCCCGATTAATTATTTGAGCGGAAACTGTCAAATTCAATCCGGGCAGATTGTGTTTCAAAGCATTAGAAATTAAATTAGAAAACACGCGCCACAACTGAGTTTTATCGGCTGTCGCGGCGGGCAAATCCTCCGAAACTAAATTTTTAAAAGTAGCTTGAGCCTCTTTCATTAAAGGCTCCAAATCAAGGGCGGCCGCTTCGACTACTGCCCTCAAATTAACGAGATCGCAGTGCAAAACCAAACCGCCCAATTCCCCGGCGTGAACTTCTAAAAGCGAATTTATCAACCGCAATTGCTGCTCGCTACCTTGTATCATCCGCTCCAAAACAGAACGGGGAATTGCGATCGAATCCCCGGTTTTTGTCTGCCAATTATTCAGCACCATTAACATTCCCGCTACCGGGTTTCGCAAGTCGTGAGAAAGAGCGTGAATAAACAGCCTCTGCGATTCTTGTGCCTGTTTTCGCTGGGTGATATCCTCAATTAAACCCTCATGATAAAGTACGGAGCCGGTGCTATCTCGTACCGCCCGCACTTTCTCGGAAATCCAGACAATACTGCCGTCACAGCGGTAAATTTTAGATTCAAAATCCGATACTGTGCCACTTTCCTCGATCGATCGCAAAAACTGATTTCTGCGATCGGGATCGACGTACAACTGCCGATCGATATCAGTAAATTTTGCCGTCACCTCTTCGGGAGACTTGCAGCCATAAATCCGCGCCAAAGCTGGATTTGCAGTAATATAGCGCCCGTCGGGAGTGCTTTGAAAGATTCCCTCGCCGGCATTCTCAAAAATGCTGCGGTACTTCGCCTCCGCCGCCTCCAATTGTTGGTAAGCAGATTCCAACTGGCGCTTGGTACTAAACTCTTTTCGTTGCAGACATTCGTACCAATAAACCGACAAATCGCAAATCAAACAAAACCAAAACAAATACAAGTAAAACCCGGTCAGCCTAAAAGCACTATACTTAGCAAAACTTAGATTTAAAACCAAATTTATCCCGATGTGGCAGCACAAAACGCCGAGTTGAGAAATTAGGTGGAGGCGCCAGCGGACTGGCATCAGCGTAGCTTGGATCAGAAACGCTAAACTCCAGGTAAAAATCGGTAATTCTCCGGCTCGCGCGACAGCTAGCCCAAGCTGTATCACGACCGTCAGCGACCACGAAAATCCCAAAAATAGCAAACCGGGATAGCGCTGTCCAAAGGATGTTTTTTGCAGCACAAAACAGCTCAACAAACCCATTTCTACAGCAGCGCTGGTGTACAAATAAACACTTTTAAACTCGTGGCGGACGAAGAGTGCTTCGCCCATAAAATAGACAGTTATTGTCAAGGCAAAAAAGATGGCAATTCCGACAGCAGGGCGCAGCCGGTCTCGGAGGAATCGATCGCGCCACTCTTCGTAAACTGTTAACGCATCAACTGATTTTTTCTGGGCAAAAAAACTCATACTCTTTTAGATGTTACATTTTAGGTTTTGGGATTGAGGGATTGTTAATTGATTGCTGCATATCTTGCTTGCTTGAGAGTTGCTGTACCAGTTTGATTGTACTTGAGTTGCATAAATCTTCTATATATTAAACGCAGATTTTAAGCGGATAAACACTGATGGACGCAGATTATTTGATAATTGAAGTCGCAATTTTAAACCCTAGTTAAAGTTTCCCAATTCATCGATCGATCAAATTTAAAATCTAAAATCTAAAATCAACTCGCAGCAGGTAGCGAAAACCAGAAAGTCGAGCCGCCTCCGGGAGTGCTTTCGACTCCGATTTCGCCGCCGTGAGCTTTGATAATTTGCTTGGAGATGTAAAGTCCCAAACCCAGCCCTGTTAATTGTCGGCTATTGGGGTCTTGAACGTAAAGTTCAAACAGAGATTCCCGCTGTTTGGCGCTGATTCCTACTCCATTATCTGTTACAGTACAGCGAACCATTTTTACGATAACTTCGGGCAATTTGTCGCCGGTATTGCCAATTTGACCCTGATACCGGGGGATTTGACAACTGCTGTGGGGGTGAATTTTGGTCAGGATTTCCTGATTTTTGGGGGCTGTGTCGCCCATTCCCAGACGATCGCCCGCAGCAGATATCCGATTAGGGATCAAGTCGGCGACAGGATTATGGTGGGATGTTAAAACCCGTGAATTATCTTCACAATTTAGCATTTTTTTAACTTCAACTACCTCGGCTTTCAAAGTGATATTAACTCCCGGATGATTGTGTTTTACCGCATTAGTCAGTAGATTTTCCAGCACCCGCTGTAAGTGTTTGCTATCGGCATTGACTTGCGGCAAATCCGCCGGTATTTCCTGAATCAAAGTTGCTTGATTTTTGGCTATAACTGGTGCTAAGCAGGCAACAATTTCTGAACATAAAGACAGCAATTCCAGCGGTTCAGGATTGAGAAAAATTCCTTTGACTTCGGTAGCGTGAGCGTCTAGCAGGGAATTAACCACAGTCAATTGGTGTTCGCTGGCCTGAACGATCCGCTGCAAAATAGATCGCGAAACCGGAACATCCTGTATAGACTCACAGGACGATTTGTTGAGCAAATTTTTCAGCAACATTAACATTCCCATAACTGGAGTGCGGAGATTGTGAGAAACTGCGTGCAAAAATAAATCTTTGAGGCGGTTGCTTTCTTGCAGTTCGTACATTTTTTGCTGTAGTTGGCGGGTGCGTTCCTCGACTTGAGATTCTAAGTTGGCATTGAGCTCTTTTACCTGCTGCAAAAGTTGGGCTGAAGAGAGGGCGATCGCGACTTGGGTAGCGAGTTTTTCTAACAAATCAATTTCAAATTCCTGCCACTGGCGCGGCCCGGAACACTGGTTGACTGCTAAAATTCCGAAGAATTCATCCCCGAGGACGATCGGCACATTTAATGTAGCCCGAATTTGATAGTCTCTGTATAATTGGGCAACTTGATCGCTAACTTGTACCGTAGCAGTATCGGAGACTGTTTGGACGCGGTTGCGAGCATAAAAAGTTTTCTGCTTTTGGAACTGATTCTCGTCATCAAGCACCAACCCCAAAATAGAACGGCATTGGGCACCGACAGACTCAGCCACAATTTTACCGTAAACCGGGCTGGGAAGATTTGTCCCCACAGCGTCGATAATACCGATGAAAGCGCGGTCTGCTTTGAAAAATTCCCGGACTTCGGCTACAGTAGTGTTGAGAATTTCTGGCAGATCGAGGGACTGGCGAATCCGCAGGGCCATTTCAGAGAGCAGCCGATCGCGCTCGGAGGATGTCCGCAAAGCAGCTTCGGCGCGGTGACGTTCGGTAACGTCTTGGACTGTGGCGGCTATGATGTTTGAGTGAATTGCTGACTGTTCGCAGACAGCGCGCACTCCGCCGTCAGGGAGCACAATTCGATAGTTAATGGAATAGGGTTTGCGCTCAAACATCGCTTGACATTGCGATCGCGCCACCAATTCTCGGTCTTCTGGATGTACGGCTTGCAAAAAAACTTCTGGTGTCGGTTTGACAGTTCCCGGAGCCAAGCCCAAGAGGCGATAAAGCTCGTCCGACCACCGCAGTTCAATATTGGATGATATATTGTTTTCTGCCGATTGTTCGCAACGATCGACCGACTTGATGGGGGTAAAATTTAAATCCCAATTTCCCAACTGAGCGATGCGCTGAGCGTTAGCTAAACTCGCTTCGCGATCGCGCAGCAGAGCGGCCGTGCGGCCGAGGAACTCCAGCGCTTGCTCGCGTTCTGCTACAGCAGCAGCCAACATCAGAGCCACAATGGCGATCGTACCCGTAAAAGCTTGTAAAAATAAAACCGCCTGTTGCAGATTTTCGCTTCTGACTAGAAACGGGCCGCCTCCCTGCACCGCTCCCAAAATCGCGATATAAGACACGATCGAATAAGCAAAAATCGCTCCCGGCTGACGAAATCGCAAAGCAGCCCAAACTATCAGAGGAAAAGGCAAATACTCCAGCGGATACAGAGCGCTCGCACTCTGTGTTTTTGAGCAAAAAACCAGCGAACTAACGCTCACCAACAAAGTCATCCAGAGCGCTAATTCTGAATAATTAACAATTAAAAAATGCAGATTATAACGGTTTTTTGTTTCCTGAAATATGCGAAAATACTTTGTAATTTGTAATTTGTAATTATTCGATTCAAAAAACGCTTTTAAATTTGTAAAAATTCGAGATTTTCGCTTTGACTTTACACCACTGTCCAGAAGAGGCAAGATGCCTGTTCCACAAGCAGAAAATTCATCTCTTGTGGAACAGGCATCTTGCCTGTTCCTAAACAAGTAATTGAAAATAATGAAACATCTCAGTTTTAGTGGAAATTTGCAACTATTAACGGCGTGGTTCAAAGTCAGCAGCACAGGTGTCACAATCAAAATTCCCATGCCGTCTCCTAGCCAAATTGTCCACCAATTCCGCAAGAAATTGCTCCACTGAACCCAACCCAAAATGCACGCGCACAGATTGCTGATGGTAGAACCCACCAAAGTAGACCCGATGACAGCTCCCGCTACTAAAGCCAGAACATCTCGCAATCGATCGAGCTTAGCAGAAAATCCGCTGCGACTGAGCAGGGCCTCTCCAGCCAGCGCTTGCACGGTGACGCTAAAGGTCGATGTGACAATGACAGCCGAAGGTATACCGCCGCTAGAGTTTAACAGCACCGAACCGAGGACAATTCCCGGCCACATCCGCCGCCCTTGCAGCAGCATTGCCGCTAGGGCAATACCGGCGGGTGGCCACACGGGGGAGGCTTCGGCTTTCACCAGTCCCAGTATCGACACTGCGAGTTTTCCGGTAACAAAGTAGGCCAGGGCCAGGATGCCGACGTGCAGAAGCGGACGAGTGCGGTGGTTGAGCAGTTTCATGTTTGGGCGCGATCGAATCCTCCACGGCTAGTTTTTAATTTAGACCGATCGGGGGCGATCGAACTTCCTCCTGACGACTCACCTGACTGGGGGAGAGTGGGAAAGTGGGGAAGAAAGCATTTTTATAAAAATCCCCTGAAAACCCTGCGACTTTAGTCTAGAGATGAAACGGTCTAAAATACTAAAGTATCCCACTTATATATTTACCAAATATAGTAAAATTAGTCAAGGGATGTGGCACAAAATGTATGCAGTACAAAATGATAGATAACATTTAACCGAAGTCGAAAAAACCATTATATATCTAATTATTAGATCATCAAACAACCTGTTAAAACTCGCGACTTACGAAAATCTGCAGCGGTAGTTTAAAAACAAAAGTCCGGTTAAATATCCAGAAATTTATAAATTTTATTAACGTAACTTGACAGAGTAGCTCAATTCGCTAGACGATCGTACTAACGCCGCTCCGGTTGTTGTTGCGGGCGAGCGATTTGTCTGGAAAGGGCGATCGGCTTTTGTAACAATCTTTCAAAGTACCGTAAAATTTAAACTTTCTGCTTAACAAACCTTGAGACATGAAAACAAATGCACAACTATCCTGCTATTTTGAAGCGAGTAGGAATTGTATCGATCGCAATTGGAATTTTCGATCTCGCATATTTTATCCATTACACATCACAAGATATCAGCTCTTCATCCAACTGGAGACAGAGCTATTCGTCGCACGGCTTATTATTGGTAGCGGCGGGTGTATTTCTGCTGCGGGGCAGCCTGCGTGCCGTTCCCACCATCACATGGTTCGCCGCCTTCGGAATATCTAACTTGGTTAGCAGCATATTTACAATGCTTCTATTTTTCAAGCCAGCAGAACTCTGGGCCATTGAATTTCGCCTCGATCCAGTCGGTTTTTCTCGATCGTTTCTAGTTAAAATTATCTCGATCGGCCTTCTCTACTGGATCTACAAACAACTGCGCGCTGCACCTGTACTCTCAGCAAGCCTTAAATCCGGTCATTCGACCTCCACCCCCAAATTTGCATTCATCCTTGGGATAGCCAGCGCAGTATTACTTACTGGCATCATGCACTTCACCCAAAATAGCGCGGCTGGAGCTAAAGCAGTCGAGTTAGCCCGTTCGCAATACGGAAACAACTACAAGTATTACCTCACAGCCATTAGCTGGACGAACGGGAATGTAAAGGCCTGGCTCACCGCATACAACCAACACGAGATCAAACCCGTTCAAGTAGAATGGAAGTAGTAATTGATTTGGCGAAATTCCCAGATCCTGCTCCGACTGTACCGTTCGCTCCCTGGCGCGAGCAAACCGTGCCAACCCTACAAACTGTTGCGCCAGAAAGATTGTGTGTGGCGGTGATTGAGAGGGAGAGAGGGAAAGGGTTTCATGAGTTTCAGCGCACAAATGCTCGAAAAGCTGGGACGGATCGGAGCCAGTAATTCCCTGGCGCTCTAAAAATCGAACTATTTAAAGCTAATTCAATTAATTTAAAATTCTCGAAAAATCATTAATAACCAAGATTTACGAGCGAACTGGAAATGAATTATTGCGATTGAATTTTAAAGTTAATAATATCATAAAGCTTTGAATTTTACAGTTTTAATTTTTCAGGATTGAGGGTTCACTCCCCAAAATCTCACCTCACCGCCTGACAAATTGGGCAACTTCGCAAAACAAGAGCGGTGACACAGACGCAACCGCTGGTACTCGATCGCCCCGGCTGTGCGATCCCCCGGTCAAAGTCCCTACTTTAATTTAACACGCTTCTCCAACTCGGTAGTGCCTGAGTAATGTATGATTGTAACCAAACCTTAATCCACAAAAATTTCCGTGTTAGAAGCCTTCGTATTTGCCACAATATTGTGCGGATTTTTTGGTATCATCCTTAAAAAGAACCTGGTAATGAAGATCGTCTCTATGGACGTGATGAGCACTGGTGTAATTGCCTATTATGTGGTCATTGCATCCCTCAATGGTTTGTTCACGCCAATTGTGGGAGAAGTCAAAAATACAGCTTACGCCGATCCAGTCCCCCAGGGAATCATCTTAACGGCGATCGTCATCGGCTTTTCGATTCAAGCCCTGATGCTGGTAGGTGTGATGAAGCTAGCACGAGACAATCCCACATTGGAAACCAACGAAATTGAAAAAAATAACACGCCGTAATACTCATCAATGAATATCCTGACGATCGTTTGGCTGATACTACCATCTTTTATTGGGTTCGTCATTTATCTACTTCCCAAGCTTGACAAATATCTCGCTTTAGGCGTTACCTTTGTTTCGGCAGGCTACGCGCTGCTGCTATTTCGAGAAAGTTCACCCTTAACACTAAAATTACTAGATAATTTCGGCGTAGAATTAGTCGCCGACAATTTAAGCGCCTACTTTATCTTGACAAATGCTCTCGTAACTGCTGCGGTAATTTTCTACTGTTGGCACAGCGGTAAAACAGCTTTCTTTTACTCGATGATGATTATTTTGCACGGCAGTATAAATGCTCCCTTTGTCTGTGCAGATTTTGTCAGTTTATATGTCGCCTTAGAAGTCAGCGGGATTGCTGCTTTTCTGTTAATTGCCTATCCTCGCACCGATCGCTCGCTGTGGGTAGCTTTGCGCTATTTATTTATCAGCAACACCGCCATGCTATTTTATCTGGTGGGCGCTGCGTTAGTCTATCAAACTCATAATTCCTTTGGTTTTGAGGGTTTAAAGGGTTCGCCGCCAGAAGCTTTAGCCCTGATTTTTATAGGATTGTTGATTAAAGGGGGGATTTTTGTCTCGGGATTGTGGCTACCGCTAACTCACTCAGAATCAGAAACTCCAGTCTCAGCATTGCTATCAGGCATTGTCATCAAAGCTAGTATTTTACCGCTGCTGCGCTGTGCTTTGATTTCCGATGATATTAATCAGATAGTCAGGATTTTTGGCGTAGCGACGGCTTTCATGGGAATTTGCTATGCCATTTTTGAAAAAGATACAAAACGTATCCTGGCATCGAGCACTATTTCCCAATTAGGGTTTATATTGGCAGCACCGGCAGCGGGGGGGTTTTATGCACTGACACATGGGTTGGCTAAATCGATAATGTTCTTGACAGCAGGTTCATTACCAAGTCGAAATATCAAAGAACTGCAATCTAAGCCGATGGATCCTAAAATTTGGATTGTCCTAGTTATCGCCAGCCTGTCGATTTCGGGTTTTCCCTTGTTGGCAGGATTTGGGGCCAAAGCCCTAACGCTCAAAAATTTAGCACCTTGGCAGGTAATCCCGATGAATATTGCGGCTGTTGGTACAGCAATAGTGTACGCCAGATTCATCTTTCTGCCCCGCAAAGAACCACAACAAATCAAAATCGGCTTTTGGGCAGCAGTCATACTTTTAATTAGCGGGCTAATTATCGCAAATGCGGTGTACTTAGATGCTTACACGATTGAGAACACAATCAAAGCACTGGGGGCGATCGGTATTGGTTGGCTGATTTATGCTTTAATCATTAAACGGTTAGCAATCACTCTGCCGCGGGTAGCCGAGCAGTTCGATCATCTGATCGGTGTCATGACTCTAAGTTTGATCGTACTCTTTTGGATGGCATTAGCATGATTGGATCTTTAATATTACGATTGACGATTTGGTTTTTGCTAACTTCCGATCTGAGTCTAGTAAATATCATCATCGGTGTGCTCATTGCATTTATCCTACCTCGCGGCTATACATCCCCGGAAAGGTTTAAGGATTGGCTGAGGATGATCAAAAAAATCCTGATAGCAATTCCGGTAGCATATATTGAAGCGTTTGAAATAATTATCCGTCCCCACAACGACGAAGACATCATTCTGGAACGGGTAAAACTCAAAAGGTCGCCGATCATGATATTTCTGGATGTATTTGTGATCACATTTACCCCAAAGACAATTGTTGTTAGACACAACCACGCAGGCAGCTATGAAGTTCACAGGGTTCTGCCGAGGAAAAAGCCATGAACTTGCTCCTAATTGCTATGATTGCAGCTATGCTTATCCCCATGTACGAGGCATGGAAGGATGATAATATTTGGCAGAAAATGCTGGCTTTGGGCAGTATTTCCACAAAGGCAGGAATTATGACTTTGTTCATATCTGTGTTGCGCGACGATTTGATGATTGGTGTGGTGGGGGCGATTATCCTCACTGTAGGAAATGCGGGATTAATGCTGCTGGCACATATAATCAAACGGCTGGACGACCTATGATCGATATTTTGAGTTATGTCTTGATGGTTGTAGGAGTATTCTTCTGGTTCTGGGGAACTTCTCACTTACTGGGCAAGCGATCGGTATTATTTAAGTTACACAGTCTTTCAGTTGCCGATACCTTGGGTTCGATGCTGCTTCTGGTAGCGCTGCTACTACAAATACCCGATGAATGGCCCTTGCTAATTTTGGCAATTATTTCCTTAGCAATCTGGAATACAATGCTGGGGTATGTTTTTGCACACTGTTCCAGTGACGAGGCAGAAAATCAGACAGAATTTCCACCGGAGACATTATGAATGATGATAGCTATATTTATATCTTAACTGCACTGTTGCCCTTGGCTGCTTGTATGGTGGTAGTTCAGGTGAATCCCTATCACGCCCTAGTCATTCGCGGCATATTAGGTGCGATCGCAGCATTGATCTATTCAGTGTTTGGCGCGGCGGATGTGGCTTTGACAGAAGCCTTGATGGGTACGATGTTGGCAATAACACTTTATGCGGTGGCGGTGCGATCGTCCTTAGTGATGCGTTTGGGCGTGTTGGAAGAGGAGAAAGTCGAGTCGGATGGCGATGTTTTGAAGGTAGAGTTGACTGTAGAGAGTCCCCGCGATTTTAACTCGTTGATGAAGGATTTTCGGCGGATCTTTAGCAAGTATTATCTCCGCATTGAGGTAGTACCTTTCACCAGTCTGGAAGGTTTACATCGCGCCCTGATCGAGAAAGAAATTCATGCAAGTTGTGTGCCTGTGGTAGATAGTGATGCAGCAGGTGATGCCGAAACCAAACATTATAAAACTGTGACTAGAATTCAACGGCTTTATGACATCATGCAAGCCGAAATTTCCTCAGTAAATACCAGTCTGACTTACAAAAATGCTACGGATTTAGCGGAGGATTATCAATGAAATGGGTTTACGTTGCGGCGGGGATATTGCTTTACATCAAAATGCTGTTTTTTGCAAATCCAACGTCAGGTTTATCAGGTGCGGCAATAGTAGAATTGCTTGTCAAAGATAGCGGGATTCCGAATGCAGTATCGGCGATAATTTTCCGAAATCGGCTGTATGACACGATTTTTGAAGTGGTGGTATTTACGATCGCCATTATGGGAGCTAAATTTCTGTTGGCGACAGAAAGCCCGTCCTGCACAATTTATCAGTTTACCGACCAACCATCTATTATTTTATCTCGTTTAGGAGCGACTATTTCGGCTTTAGTGAGTATTGAACTGTCACTGCGGGGGCATTTGAGTCCCGGTGGCGGTTTTGCAGCGGGTGTAGCTGGGGGAACTGCGATCGGCTTGGTGGCAATTACTTCATCATCCGAGTGGATGCAGCGGATTTATGAACGGTGGCACGCGGCGACGTGGGAAAAGATTTCGGTGCTAGTTTTTATTGTGCTGTCAGCGATCCTGTTGTGCGGGTTCGAGTTGCCGCATGGACAGTTTGGGGCATTAGTTAGCGGTGGAGTGCTTCCTTTGCTAAACATTTTGGTGGCTTTAAAAGTGGCCTTGGGCTCGTGGGCAGTGTTATTAATTTTTATTCACTATCGCGGCTTGTTGTGATGAATTCTAGGACTCTGAATTGAGAAAAATAACACGCCGTAACACGCATCTATGAATATCCTGACGATCGTTTGGCTGACACTACCATTTTTTATCGGGTTCGTCATTTCTCTGATTCCGAAGCTTGACAAATATCTCGCTTTGGGCGTTACCTTTGTTTCGGCAGGCTACGCGCTGCTGCTATTTCGAGAAAGTTCACCCTTAACACTAAAATTACTAGATAATTTTGGCGTAGAATTAGTCGCCGACAATTTAAGCGCCTACTTTATCTTGACAAATGCTCTCGTAACTGCTGCGGTGATTTTATACTGTTGGCACAGCGGTAAAACAGCTTTCTTTTACTCGATGATGATTATTTTGCACGGCAGTATAAATGCTCCCTTTGTCTGTGCAGATTTTGTCAGTTTATATGTCGCCTTAGAAGTCAGCGGGA
>NZ_JADEWV010000013.1 GCF_015207455.1 Microcoleus sp. LEGE 07076 | reverse complement strand
GCTTTGACGTGGGGAATGCCGCTACCTGCGGTTTCTGGAGCCAAACGTTCTACTAACAAACCTGTTAGGAAACCGCCCAATAAACCGACGCTCGGAAGCAGTATCCAAACTGGGATTACTGTTGAGGTAGCAACTCGCCAACTACCGAGCCATCCCACTCCTGATTTGAGCAAAACGCCTGCTAGTCCGGCAACCAAGCCAATCAGACAAGCTTCAAAAATAGCGAGTCGTCTCGGTTTTAAAAATAGTTGAGATTTGATGACTCTGGAAGGCTCCCTAAATTGTTTAGGGATAGTAATGTACGGCATAAATAGCGTTTATTGCCTGCAAATTGTCTGCTCGGTTAGAGTTTAGCAAGAAATTGCTTGGTTTTTTGGGAAAATGCAAGGAATTAAAAGTCAACTACCCAGCATCAAGCGGAGTACCGCCGGAGATGCGGGCTTGCATCTGGACTCCACCGCAATTCCGAGAGTCTAGAAAGAATCTCAGCTTTAGTTTCACCGTTCGATACATCAGGGGATGCTGACAAGCTCCCCGTACTCGTCCAGTTTTGTCGAACAAGCAACGCTCTCATTGCAATATTTCGCGCACCAATCAAATCAGCGTGTAACTCATGTCCACAACATTCGCAACGGAACAATAGTCCTTTGTTCGGTCTATTCGTATCCGAAGTATGTCCGCATTTAGGACAACTTTTCGATGTGTAATGAGCCGGAACTTTCGTTGCTAACGAACCATTTAGATTTGCTTTGTAGTCAATATATCCCTGCAATTCGGCATAAGACCCTTTAGCTTTATTTCGATTAGCTAGTCGTCTCTTCTTGCTTGCCTTGTTGCCCGATTTAGTTCTAGTTCTGTCCCGGATTCCGGTGAGGTTTTCTAGTTTAATCAGGGTGTTAGGCTTTGCAATATGCTTGCTGATTTTGTGGTTGACGTCAGCGATAAACCGTCTCTCTCTCTGAGACACCACAGCTTTTTGCTCGGTAGTCAGTTTGAGTTTTAGCTTGGCGGTGAGCACTTGGGACATTACATTGACAAACTCTGGTGTTATCGTATCTCGTGAAATTTAATATTGCAATAGGAGTCGAAGATTTGCTCAGCGGGTACGCCTCACGCGCATTCCTCCCGTCACTGAACGGAGTATAGTTAGAGTGCGGGAGTTTTGCCGTCTAGTTGAAGTTTTTTAATTATGTTTAATATTTTTTGGTATCTCTCTGTGTTTCCTTGTTTCTGATACAAGTCTGCGGCTTTTTGGAAATCTTGTATCGCAGCCTGCTTGTCTCCTAAGTCATAGTGGACAATTCCCCGGTTGTAGTAAGCACTGGCATAGTTGGGGTTAATTTGTACGGCTCGATCGTAGTCGGCAAGAGCACCCTGCTTGTCTCCTAACCTCGATCGGGTAACACCCCGATTGTAGTAGGTATTATCATTATTGGGGTCAATTTTTAGGGATTGGTCGTAATCGGCAATAGCACCTTGTTTGTCTCCTAAGTCATCGCGGGCATTACCTCGGTTTGTGTAGGCGGCAGCATAGTTGGGGTTAATTTTCAACGATCGATCGAAATCGGCGAGAGCAGCCTGCTTGTCTCCTAATATATAGCTAGCATTACCCCGTTCGTTGTAAGCAGTGGCATTGTTGGGCTCGATTTGTACGACTCGATCGAAATCGGCAAGAGCACCCTGCGTATCTCCTAACCTCGATCGGACAAGTCCCCGGTTGTAGTAAGCACTGGCATAGTTGGGGTTAATTTTCAGTGATTGATCGTAATCGGCAAGAGCACCCTGCGCGTTTCCTAACCTCGATCGGGTAATACCGCGGTTGTAGTACGCACTGGCATTGTTGGGGTCAAGTTTCAGGGCTCGATCGTAATCGGCAATAGCACCCTGTTTGTCTCCTGAATCGTCGCGGGCATTACCTCGGCCGATGTACGCAGCAACATAATTAGGATTAAGCTGAATCGATCGATCGTAAGCCTCTATAGCACCCCGAAAATCTCCTTTGTCATACTTATCCCCAGCCTGATTGTAAAAATCTTCGGCTGTCGGTTCTGCCCCCACACTATCCCTCGCCACCTGCACTCCCAAATCCACCTTCGCTAAAGCCAAGAAACTCAAATTTAGACTGCTCGGAATTTCCCCTGAAAATTTGTTGTTTCGCGCATAGCTGGGTTGACAATTTATCAAACTTGGGGTCATAGAAACAACTAACCCCGTCAACAATCCCGTCAATATTTGGTGATTCATGGTAATCTCCACATTTCTGTAATTTTTAACAACTATTTTGACATCAATCTGCGGTTATTTATCCGATCGCCTCCACCAACGTTTTCAAATCCGGCACTTCTAAATCGGGTTGGGCGCTGGCTGGCAGTGTCGCCCCAAATCCTGCTTTTCCCTGTCTCCGATTTACCCAAACTGTCGGTATTCCCATCGATGCGGCCGGTACAATGTCGTGATACAGGCTTTGAGCGACGTGCAGGAGTTTTTCCGGTGCTGCGCCCATGCTGTGCATGGCAATTTCAAAGTTGCGAGTTGACGGTTTGTACGATCGCACTTGTTCGGCAGTTATCACCCAGTCAAATTCAACTTTTAAATGTTTGGCAGTACCTGCAAACAAATCGTCATCAATGTTAGAAATTATCGCCAGTTTATATTTTTGTTTGAGTGTGGTCAAAGCTGGGACTGTATCGCAAAATGGCTCCCAATTTTTCACAGAATCAGCCAAACTTTTAATTTCTGTTCCTGTTGGTTCAAAATTAAATCTTTGACCAATTTTTTTCACTATTTCTTGCAAAATCTCCCGATAGGTCATATAATTTATCTGGTGGCTTTCCAGTGCCGATTCAAACTCAGCAAACATTTCTAAAGTTGCGTCATCGCTGAAATCGATTTCGCGGGCAGACAGCAATTTTCTCAACACTGGTAATATGCCACTTTCCCAATCGATGAGAGTGCCGTAGCAATCAAAACTAACCACTTCAAATTGATTGAAATCAAGCATAGTGTACTCCTAGTTTACGGTTGATATTCAGCCAAAATCTCAATTTTTCCAACAATATTGCGATTGAATTCTGCCAACTCTGCGGCGGGAATCCAATATTCTTGATGAATCGAACTGCTGACAGTTTGCAAGGGATATTTTTTTAAGAATTCAGCCAAAACTCGAAACTTGGTTACATAGCCAAAATATCCCGATGCTGCATCTTTGGTATTCCAATCTCGGGCGATTTGTACGGCGTAGGCTTTGTGCAGTACGGGATAAAAAATAGGCTGAAAGGATAAGCGCGGCGGAAATGCCAGAAAATCGCTTTCTTTAATCAGTTCCATTTCTTTTTTCCCGACGGCTCGGAACAGCGTTACTGTCTCTCGATCTGATATATTGATGTTTTTAAACCAAGCTTTCCAACCGTCCCAATTGTGAACTATTTTAGCCAATTCAGCGTAACCGGCGGCGCCTGGATGGGAACCGTCATTTTCGGCAAGTTCTTTTTGCCAAATTTCTGATTTTTGCAGCGGCTTGCAAACATCTAGATAAGGCACTTCTAATTCGCTGCAAAGTTTTGAAAAATGTTCGGATAAGTTGACAATCCGGCTTGTGCGATCGGCATCGATAACTGGCGGCGGCCCTACCATTAATACTGGAAATATTTTTTTGGCTGATGTGAGAATATAGCGGGCATTCTCAATTGATTTTTCTACTTCTATGCGAATTTTTTCGTTTTCTAAGTGAGTGTCGTTGACGCCAAAGGAAAATATTATTCTGCCGTCGCAGTAGTCAGGCAGGCGGCATGAAATTTCGTTCAACCAGCGAGTTTGTATATCGGTACTGGTTTCTCCCCGCACTCCTAAATTGTAGTAGGTGATATCCTGTCCTTGCTTGCAAACTGCGGCGCAAATTCTTCCTGTCCAACCTAAACATTTTGGGTCGCAAGTACCGTTTACCAAAGAGTCGCCGATGAAACAAATACGCATAACTATTTGAGATTTTTGATTTTGCAGGAATTACGCGGAACCTCTACCTGTAGGTGCGCCGAACCTTGAACATTATCACTTGTAGCAGGAGAAAATTGTGCTGGAAAATTCATAATTGGCAATAGAGATTTTGGCAGTCATATCGTCTCGTTTGCGGTTGCATGGATGTGAGAGCGAGTCCGGTCGATCGACAGAGAGTAAAAGCCTGGGCGGATTTTTGGAATTTTCAATTATTGGCAGATATTTTTGGTGAACCCGCCCCTACCATACTAGGGGGAATCGACCGGACTTGATGTTATTCAATGGTTTTGGCTGTGTGCAAGACTAAACAGTCTCACATAGTTGGGATTTGATCAATATTTTTGGATATCCGCACCCGGAGGAGCTTTATTTCAAATTACCGATTACCGATTAGCTTTTGCCGATGACGGACAATCCTTCTACAATTACAGATGGTGTGTGACAAGAACCGTTCCACTCTGAGTCTCCTCCCAATTCTACTAATTGTTTGAGGACGCTGTAGACGTTGCCTGCTACCATTGTATCTTTGATTCTACCGACTATTTGACCTTTTTTGACTCGGTAGCCTAGCTCGACGTTAATGGAAAAGTCGCCGGAGATTCCGGCGCTGCCACCGAGGGTTTGATCGACTACAATTCCGTCGTCTAGTTGAACGATTAAATCGATTAGGGAAAGAGAACCCGGTTTAATCAAAATATTGAACAAAGTCGGTGTGGGATAGCTGCCTAAACCCGGGCGAAATCCGTTGCCGGTGGTGCCGCTGCCCAAGGCTCGACCGGTGGTGCGATCGGTATAAAATAACTGCAATACTCCGCTGTTGATAAAGACGATCGCCCGAGTGGGAGTGCCTTCGTCGTCAAAAGGACAGCTATAGGGCCCGATATCCGGCTGCTGCGAAAGGGTGACAAGGGGCGATGTCACTTGTTTACCTAGCCTGTCGCTCCAAGGCGAAGCGCCTTCTAGTACCTGTTTGCCATTCAACGCCGCACAGACAGTTCCCCACAGCAAATCGGCGGCTTTGGCTGTAAACAGCACCGGCACGCGCCCCGTGGCGGGAGCAACATTAGATTTCGCCCATTCCAACCGCTGCAAAACCCGCTTGGCGCTAGTGTTTAAGTCGAGAGTGCCGCGTTGGGTTTCGCCTTCCCAAATGTTGAGGAAATCTTCGCCCCGCACTAATTCTGCTGACAAGTAACCGCTGAGGGTGGTGTCGGTGTGGCTGCAATCCAAGCCTAGGGTGTTCAGCAAGCGGGTGCTTTCGATTTCGCAGTCGAGTTCGGCGCTGCAGAGGCTTTCGGGATAGGCTTCGCGGACGATCGCGATCGCCTCTTTTCCCCAGTTTACTAGCTGTCCAGTCGGCACCGACACTCCGCCATCGGGGTAAACAACTTTGTCCCCGCTGCCGAGTTCGATCGTTTCGGGTTCGTTGAGTTGCGAAAGCGCGATCGCCCGATCGACCAAAATCTGCGGTTCCACGGGCCCGTAAGCCACCGCCAAACCCGGCCGCCCGTCCCGCCACAGCCGCAGAGCAATGCCTTCTGCTTGGGCGGTTTCTAGCTGTTTGAGGCGATTTGCCTCAAAAAAGACCGGCCGCGAGAGCGATTGCGATTCCAGTACCTCAGCAGCTTCGGCACCTGCTTTGGTGGCTAGTTCTAGCAGTTTTTCTGCTGATTGGTGATTGGTCATTTTTGTAGTTGGTAGTTGGCAGTTGGCAGTTGGCAGTTGGCTGTTGGTTGTTGGCAGTTGTTAGTTGGTAGTTGGTTATTGGTAGTTGGTTATTGGTTATTGGTTATTGGTTATTGGTTATTGGTTATTGGTTATTGGTTATTGGTTATTGGTTATTGGTTATTGGTTATTGGTTATTGGTTGCAAATTCCCAATTTTCAATTCTTAATTTCCACTAACAACTAACAACTAACAACTCACAAATAACAACTAACAAATAACAACTGACAACTGACAAATAACAACTGACTAAAGACTTAGTTCATGCAACAGCCAAAATCCATCGAAAGATTCCGATTGTGGATTCGACTGAATTGCCAAGAAATGTACTTTTTTTGCTTGTTGTTTCGCAGATTCAAATGATGCGGCTTCCCTCTCAGTTGCTGCGTCTCTGAGATTAGCTAAAATCCAGCGATCGTTAGCTCCCGTATCTAATACCAGCCTAGGGGGCGGGCCGCTTTCAAATTTGATAAAAGCCAACTCTAAACCCGACATCCAACCTGCCAAAGCTGTTGCTCTCGACGAGTAGATAATCAGTCCCGGAATTTGCGTTTCAGGGGCGAGGCGTGTCATCGGCAGCCCGAAAGCTTCGCCAAATCCGATGTCCCACTCGGACATTTCATCAAAAGCTGCGATCGGCAAACTGACAAACGCCCATTTTTCGCCGATTAAGGCGTCCGGCAGCGCCACGGGCGTTTCGGGTACAAATTGAACGCTCGGGTTCACAACCGGTTGATAGCCCGGTTCGGCGGGATAAACGTCTTGCATCCGTTCTTCCAGCCACAGGCTGAGGGCGAGGGTGCGGCGGCTGGAGGCTGAGGGAATATCCAATTCCTCGCAGGCTTTGGTAATCATGTTCGCCATTTGGCGCCGGAAAAAGCGAATTTTTTCTGGCCGTTTCGGTGAGGTGGCGATCGCCTCTTTAATTGCACCAGCCAGCCACAGGGAATTCACGGTTGTACTCGGGCAAAATTGCGAGTAACGAAACAGAGATTCGGCCTTGTCGCCTACATTCAGCGGGCTTTCGCAAATCAACACTTCCCATTTTTTTTTCCCTCGCTCGTCTATAATTGGACGGCTGTAAAAGTCGAGTTCCCAAATAGTAGCCATGCCGCGCTGTTAAAAATTAATCCTTTCTCATGTTACTCGACAGCGTGCAGGTTTCTGATGAGTGAGAATTTAAGACTGATTTTCAATTGCGGGCGATCGGACTTTCCCAAGGATTACCGCTGTGGCTTGCCCCATTTCATGTAATTTTCAACAGCAGTGCACAACCGGGCGCATTTAGCAATTTTTCGCAGAACAATGCCGCAGCAATCTCAACCCGCGATGTTTGTTATACTTATGGAAGCCCACAAAAACAAATACTATACCTTGATTGAATGAGACAAATCATTCTCGAAAAGATTGTTTCAACCTTACAACCTTTAGATTTTGTTCTCGCTTTGTGGCAAGGAGGTTCAGCAGCCCACGGATACACCGACGAATGGTCAGACCTCGATATTGCCGTTGCGGTTGAAGATAACTGCGTGGAAGAAACCTTTGAAATTGTCGAAAAAGCCCTCGCACAAATTGGCGAAATCGAACTCAAATATCGAGTTCCAGAACCCGCTTGGCACGGTCAGTCGCAGTGCTTCTGGCGGCTCAAAGAAACCCCGCCCTTTTTGTTAATAGATTTTGCCGTTTTCCGGCGCAGCAGCCGCAACGAATTTCTCGAAATAGAGAGACACGGAAAAGTCCCGATCGCCTTTGACAAAGCCAATTTAATTGTACCCGCTCATTTGGATACAAACCAGCATTTTGCCCAAATGCAAATTCGATTCAACGAAATAAAAAATCGTTTTAATTTGCTGCAACCTCTGGTAAAAAAAGAGATTTATCGCGGAAATATAGTAGAGGCGATCGGCAACTATCACAATTGGACGCTTCTACCCTTAATCGAACTTTTGGGAATGATTTACCGTCCCCACAGATCCGACTTTCAACTAAAATATTTTAGCCGAGACTTTCCGCCCGAAATAGTCAATAAAGTTGCACCCCTTTTCTGCATTGCCAATCTCGAAGATTTGGCAGCAAAACAGCAAATAGCAGAGGATTTTTTTATTGAAACCTTACCGCTGGTAGCAGCGAAATTTCGGAGTATTGCATAGTAAACAATATCTGTTACAATCTGAACTCAAACATATCTTAATCGTTTACTTATTAAATCTCCCAATTGCGATTGTCAATACATTCAAAATTGTGCTATCCTTGTTTAAGGTGGGAAATCCTAGCTTGCCCCACATCTAGGAATGCCATGATTAAAACCCTAGAATCTTTATTTGATGGCTCTAATCAATAGGACAAGAAAATGAACACAAGTAATATAAAATCTTTTTCAGTGCAGGGTCTTTTCGGCACAGATGATGTTCACATTCCCTTTGATGAGAATACAAAAATACTCGTTGGAGAAAATGGACTGGGGAAAACTCAAGTCTTAAACCTTTTTTATTACACTTTAAAAAGAAACTTTTTTAGGCTGGGTGAATTCAGCTTTGATAAATTAATTTTAGAATTTTCCCAAAAAAATCCTATTGAAATATCTAAAGACAAGGTAAATGAATTGATTCAGGAACTTTACGATCATCCAGTGCTTAGAGATTTTATAGATCAAGTTGGTTATCCTCAACTGGAGATGCTCAGAAATCGATTTATCCAAAGCAAAGGTAAGAGAAGAAAATTCTCATTAGAAGCAGAGCTTGAATTTGAATATAATTTAAAATCTAGCAAGTTTCCTGTTAATCATATCTTTCGAGTTTTTGAGAGACTAGAAATAAATAGAGACAACCAATCCAACCTCTTTTTTCGTGATTGTGCAAAAGACATTGAATCAGGTATTGAAGAAACTGAGATTATGTACTTCCCAACATATAGGCGTGTTGAAGAAGACTTATATAATCTTGGTTATAGTGATGATGAACTTTTAAATCAAGAAAATACACTTATTCAATTTGGCATGGATGATGTCCAAAAACGTTTTAACAAAATTCAAAATGATATTGATGGATTTTTGAAGGAAGGTTTTTCACAGATGTCATCCGAAATTCTCAGTCAACTGATAGAAGATGAAGAAGATGAAAAAGACAGTGAGTTCTTGAAAAATATCGAAGATAATGATGTTGCAATTTTATTATCACGAGTGGGAAATCGAATTTCAGAACAAAAAAAAGAAAAAATTAGTGAACTGCTTTTAACAAAAGAAACCAAGCTAATAGCAAAAGATAACTCTCTCAACTTTTTCCTAAAGAAACTTATTGAAATTTACTCGTCTCAAAAAGAGTTAGACAAGTCCGTAAAACTATTCAGAGACGTTTGCAATAAATATTTGATTAATAAAAAGGTATTTTATGATGAAAGTGAAATCAAAATTTTTATTAAATCCGAGAGAAATTCTTCTGACATTCCATTGAGTAAACTTTCTTCAGGAGAAAAGCAAATTATTTCAATATTTTCTAAAATTTACCTTTCAGAAGGTGACAAAAAATTCGTTGTGCTTTTTGATGAACCAGAGTTATCATTATCAATGCCTTGGCAAAAGCAATTACTTCCAGATATTCTCAATTCAGGAAAATGTGAATTCCTTTTGGCAGTAACTCATTCCCCATTCATTTTTGATAATGAGTTGGATAAATATGCCATTGGCTTAAACGAATATATTCAACCTTCACAAGTCATTACAGCCTAATGTCATACATAGAAAAACTCAGGAAAAGCCGAGAAAAATCCCAAGTTGCTTATGCAGAGTTTGCCCTGCATACCAAAAAAGGTAAGGATGGCTTGTTTTGCTTTTTTGAGGGAAATGATAATGCTTACTATGTACCAAGAATCAAGCGTTTCACAGATAACTATTACCCAATAAATTGCGGTGGCAGAGATAAAGTATTAGAGGTTTACCGACTTATTACTATTCATGCGGAATACGATAAATACAAAAAAGCTTTTTTCATTGATAGGGATTTCAATGAACCTTTACCACCTCATAACCCACCTATATTTGAAACACCTTGTTATTCTATTGAAAATTTTTACGCTTCAGTAGATGTTTTCAAAGAAATCCTAAAAAATGAACTTCATTTATCAGAAGTTAGTGATGAAGCATTTCAAGTTTGTATTAGCCTTTTTACGCAGAGACAACAAGAGTTTCATCAAGCTACGAGTTTGATTAACGCTTGGTATGCTTGCTTGATAGAGATTAGAAATCAAACAGGAAACCAAACAGGTGTAAATTTAGTCGATAAATTACCAAAAGACTTTATTCATTTTACGCTAGACTCGGTAGTACAAAAATATGATTGTGAAACCATCAAACACAAGTTCCCACAAGCCTTGGAAGTTTCTGAAGATATTTTAAACATAAAGCTTGATGACTTTACCCGTTGTGAACAATATAAAACTTTTAGAGGCAAATATGAAATGGAGTTTGTGGTTACAATGATTCAACTAATTTTACAGGATTCATCAAATTCTAAAAACTATATAAAAGACAAAATAAAGTTTACTTTTGGGGAAAAGTTGAGTAATGAGCAAGCTATCAGTCTTTTTTCGGTATATGCTGAAACCCCCGAAAGTTTGAATAATTATTTGGCATTGCTGCACAGTAAAGATAGTTAAGCTACATCATGTATCCATTAACTTAACTACTTATTTTTCTATAAAATGTCTCCGATGCGGTGATAAATTCGATCGCGCCACCAGTCTTTTCTGCATTGCCAATCTCGAAGATTTGGCAGCAAAACAGCAAATAGCAGAGGATTTTTTTGCAGAAAATTTACCGCTTACAGAAGCTAATTTTTACTTGGATAACACGCTAACACTACCGCAATAGGCTCAAGGTTTCGTACCGAAAGCGATTAATATAGTAGTATCAACCTTAAAATTAACATCCCGTGACAAAACTCAGCGTCAACATCAACAGAATCGCCCTCCTCAGAAACTCTCGAAACATTGGGATTCCCAGCGTTACCGAAGCCGCAAAAACAGTCATTGCCGCCGGAGCCCACGGCGTTACAGTTCATCCCCGCCCCGACGAAAGACACATCAAAGCTGCCGATGTTTACGACTTAGCCAAAATGCTAACCGTCGAATTCAATATCGAAGGAAACCCGTTTCAGCCTCCTTTTATGGATATAGTTTGCGACGTAAAACCAGCTCAATGTACCTTGGTGCCGGACGCTCCCGACGTGCTAACATCGGATAGCGGTTGGAACATTCCCGAAAATCGATCTCGCCTGTTACCAATAATTGAAAAATTAAAAAATAACGGCATCAGAGTCAGCTTGTTTATGGACGCAGATCCTGCTCTTATGCCCCTAGCAAAAGAAGTGGGAGCCGATCGCGTAGAACTGTACACGGAACCCTATGCAACTGCTTTTCGCGAAGGTAAAGCAGAATCTGTTTTGCAACAATATAGGTTAGCAGCTAAAGCCGCTCAATCAGCAGGTTTGGAAGTGAATGCCGGACACGATTTAAATTTGCAAAACTTAGCTCAATTTTGCTCTATTCCTGATATCCTAGAAGTGTCGATCGGTCACGCTTTAATTGCGGAGGCGCTAGAAATGGGATTGTCCAACACAGTACAAGCTTACTTAAAAATCCTCTCTGGTTCGTAGTATAAATTAACCGGGCGCGGGAGAGAGTGGTTTTGCATCGGCAAACTCGTTTGTATCTGATATTTTTCACCATTTTCAATTAGCCTTTTATGAACAGGCTCTCCGGCCTGTTAAGCGAGAATGCTGCAAGATGTGAGTTGTATCTGATATTTTTCACCATCCCGCCTCTACGAATACGATCGCCAATTCAACCGCTAACATGACTATTTTCTGTCTTCCCTCCTTTGCAAATCCCGCAATTGCTTATCAATTTTTTCCACCATTGGCAAATCTCCTAAATTTTGAAATCCATCTTTGGCGATTCGCAAATAACCCATTGCTTCCTGGTTTTCTCTCATCGCTGAATGCACTTGCCCCAACCCGTAGCGGGCCACTGTTAACTCCTCGATGTCGTCAGGTTTTGCCCCACTAATTACCTTTGAATAGTAATATTTAGCCTGCGGAACCAGTTGCAATCTCTCCAAATACAAATCGCCCAAAGTACGATAAATTGGCGGTGTTTCAACTCCGGTTTTTGGTAAACTTTCTAAAATTTCTATTGCTTCTGCGATCGCACTTGTGTTAAGATAAATGCTAGAGATTGCTAATTTCTTGGCGCTTTCATTAGGTACTTGTTTGTCGATCGCCCCAACCTCACTTTTCACCCTTTCCACCTCACCCTCATCCAGCAAGCTAAACTCGATATTCCCCTGCCCGATAGCACTTTCGGAAGAAGCGCCCGTATTTGCATCCACAATCAACTTGTAGTTAGCACCCGGTTTCAACGCCGGTTCCCCTGGATACACAGCCTCAGTACCGCTAACAGTCATTTCCCAGTTTAATTGCGCTCCGTTTTCGCGGAGGCTCAATTTATAGCTAGTCGCACCAGCTACCGGATTCCACCGCAAAATTGGCTTGTCGTTCAGCAATTTTGTGCTGCGCGGACTGATAATATAAGGAATCGGCGCGCTGTGCCAAGCAATTTTACCGTCACCGCGATGGGGACATTTAATTACATCCTCACTGCAAGCAGCTTTTTTGTTGGCTAACAAACAGCTATTCAATTGATTTTGAGAAGGTGCGATCGACTTAATTCCCAAATCTGCACATTGGAGGGTAAGTTGTCCGTTTTGTGCTGTTCGCAATTTGTCTCCCGGATAAATCGGCGTACCGCTGGTAGGGCGAACAATTAAGCCGTTTTGGCGCTCGATCGCAACTTCCCCGCTAGTATGGATAATCAGTCCGTT
Organism: Microcoleus sp. LEGE 07076; assembly: GCF_015207455.1. Taxonomy (GTDB): domain Bacteria; phylum Cyanobacteriota; class Cyanobacteriia; order Cyanobacteriales; family Microcoleaceae; genus Microcoleus. The sequence goes on along the minus strand of NZ_JADEWV010000013.1, from coordinate 41,998 downwards.
GGATATTCGGTTGCTGGCTGCTAGGGCGGTAGTTGCGATCGAACTTAAACCGATAAAAATTGCCATCCTGGTTTTCATTTGATATTTCCTTTTGCTTGTAAACGTTGCTGAGCAATTTGGATACATTCATCTTGTTTCGGTATGCGGTAATTAGAATATTGAAGCGCCTTATTCCAGGCTTCTAATGCTTCCTGTGACTTACCTTTAGTTTCCAGTACCTCTGCTAACAGACATTGAGCTTCAGGGCTATCGTCTCTGAATTTTATTGCTATTCTTAAATCTGCTTCCGCAGCATCATATTGCTTTTGTGTCAACCGCACCCAGCCGCGATTTTTAAAACAAGCGGCTTTTACTCCGTCGTATTGAGTATTTTCTAAACAAGCGGCGACAAACTTTAAAGCTTCTTGAGGTTGATTATTCAGAATTAGCGATCGGGATATTTCAGCATTCGCTTCAGTAGAACCCCGCCGCGCCGCCTCCTTCATTGCTTTTTCGGCGTATTCTTTTTCATTCAAGCTCTCGTACAAGTCGGCTAAATTATAGTAAGAAGCAGCATAGTTTAGATTTAATAAATTTGCTAATTGGTAGTATTTTTCGGCAATAAAGAGTTGACCCTTTTTATGATTTTTCATGCCAATTTTATTGGCAACACTGGCAACGATCGGGCCGATTAATATGTAGCCGATCGCCAAAACAGCTAAACTGATGCTTGTACGCTGCATAACTTTAGTTGGAATCGTAAATTGCGGGTGGTTTGGGCGATTTGACACACCATCCGCTGCTGAAATCAAAGGTTTAGTTGCGTCTCTTCGCGGTAACGTCAATTCCTCAAAATTTGGATGCTGACACAGCACCGGAATCCCGCTAGCGCCCGGAAATCGAGATTCCCAGTGCAGCAAATCATCCTTAGCTTTTCGCATTGCCAAAAACAAAGGTTCTCCATCCGCCAAATATCTAAACAATGACTTTACAAAATCGTGAGCAATTGGGTCGGGAATTGGTGCGCGCATTACAATTATTGACGGCAAAGAATAATTCTGGCTCACCAAATCCGCTGCCAATCCCAAACTCGAACAAGAATTAAAAATTAGCAATTGCAACCCTTTAAAACTCGCTCGCTTTACACCTATTTTAAAATCATTTACTGTGATAGTATTGTTGGCAGGATTTTGATTTATATGCAGCCGTCCGTTTGTAGCATTATTATCGCTATCGCTGTGTCCTGCAAAAAAGAAAATTTGCCAGCCTTTTTCATCAAAAAGATGATCGTTAAACTCTTCCGGTGTCGGGTTATCTAAAAATTCTAATTGGCAGCGATCGCCCAAACTTTGTGCGATACTTTTAGTATCTTTTTTAACATCTATGCCTTTACTATTACCTAAAACACATAAAATTCTGCCCCGAGAAGGCAGATATATTCCTGCTTGAGTTTCCTGCTGAGGTAGTATTCTATACTCTGACGGACTGCTGATGATTTCACTGTTGCAGTACGCTTCCCGAAAATTCCACGCATCCCAAGGCAACTCGCAAATCTCAGAATCATCGCACTCTAGAAATATTTGAATGTATTCAGATGTATTGCCGATTTGCGTCCTAAGATTTACCTCAATTTTTCGGTAAAATTCGTCAGCATTCAGCCATTTTTGCATCTCTTCTTTCAACCCTTCATATATAGCGCGAGGATTGTTTTCCGAAACATACGCTGTGCTTGTAGGCTTGATTTTTATCCGAGAATTGCTGCGGCTAGATTGGAACCCAGAACAACAAACTTTCCATCTTCTTTGCAGTACCTCAAGGTCTGGTACTGGTAGCAAGCTTCCTTTGAATTGAATATTGATAGGTCTTGCTTGGTTTTTCAACTTCGCCGTGACGAGAGGAAAGCCTTCTTGAAGAGTTCCAGACCCTAAAGCCAATATGACAGTCCAAGTCATAAATTTGCTGCGGTAACAGTAATCAGAGAATCATACCATAAAATTTTCTGTTATGCTCAAATCGTCGATCGCCAGTCGAATACCAAAACATTCTCCGGGTTCAACGTAAAATTCCAGTGAAATGCACTGATGTTGAACAGTAGATTCAAGTTCCTGTAAAATTTCTCCAGCATCAGATATTAACGACAGTTTAAGGTGACGCGGCAAATAACGATCGCCAATCGCCGGATGCAGTTGCACGTGAACTCTGAAAGTGCGATCGTCCTCTTGGGCGATCGCCACCAACAAAGCCACAGTTGTTGAGCCCAAACGCATTCCCAAATCAATCAACTTTGCCCGCGTGACATCAGCTTCAGGAAACCTATTAATATTACTACTTATACGCGCGCCAGATTCTGTAGTGGAATTGCCACCTCCTCGGAATACAAAACTTGGGTTATCCTCAGGAAAAATCAGGTCTTCTAAATTTTGTTTACCTTGCTCAAATTTCTGCCAACCTGCTTCGGCAACATTCTGCAACCAATTGCCTAAATTAGATTTGATTGGGTTTTCAATCTCAGTCGGTTCAGTCTCCGGCTGCGGATCGAAGATTGATTCAACAGACAGCCAATTCGCTGTAAATTTATTCTCCAGCCACTGACGCAGATCGACTTTAGATTCATGTATTTTTTCTAGGTGAATCAAGAAGTCATCCAGGGAATACAAATCGCTCAATACTAACTCGCCCGTTGCCGCAGTCGGAGAAAAGCCCAACAATCTTGCTTGCTTTTCTTCTTCATCAATTTCGACCGCAATATAACCGATGCGTTCATCCCTAGCTTCAGTATGAATGGGACAGGTTTCCGGTAAATTTGCAGCCGAAACTGCATTGCCATTTTGGGTATTTTGATGTACTCTTCTAATGGGGATACACTCAATTTTACCCAATCCTTTAATGTACAAATCTGCCACATTTTCAAACAAGCGAATTACCGGATTCCAGCTATCGCATTGACTCAAGTCAGTTTCAATATCTAACAATTTTAAATAATCGCAAACTACCAACACAGCCAAAGTGTTGATATAAATTTGTTCCACCTTTTGCGGATGTTTGTGTTCCGAAGCAAATTGCCATGCTAAACGAATTGCCTTTTGGGTAATTGGCATTGGCAATGATTGGGTTCCGGTACTATTGTTCTTCATCTGCCTATTTTAACTCCTTGTAAGATTAACAACCATAATTTTTGCCAAATTTTTCCAACAAACGAGGACGACATTTGTTTTTCCAAAAGCCGTAAATTGTCTGATAAGCACAGCCATATTCGGCTGCCATTTGGGTAATTTTTTTGCCAGACAACATACTGCTCAAGATAACTTGACAAGTTAGATCCTTGCGTCCTCGAATATGTTCGTTTAATATGCCATCAGGATTAGTCTCAATCCAGCTTTGAACGATTTCAAAGAATTGCACACATTCGATGATATGAGTTTCATCCTCAACGGGCAACTGTTCTAATCTTTTTTCATTCTGACATCTCCTACCATTTTCTTCAGCTAGATTTTGAGCCAAAGTTAACAGTCGCCACCGCAAACGATTATTGAACCAAGTAATCGGGTTACTGCGAGTACGATCGTACTGAGTACCCGTGCGGGATTCCCACAAATTGCTACAGAAAAACCCCCACTGTTCTGCTACAGCATCTTCATAGTAAGGTACATCTTCCTTCCAGATCAGACCGGAGTTTTCCATCTTAACAATAAGCTGATTCAACAAACGTCTTTGCTTCCAAGGGTTCGAGATTTCCTGGCAAATTTGGGTGACAAGAATATCTAACTCTTGATATAGCAATTGGCGATCGGATGGGTGGTCTTCCCCCTGGGAGGGGTTGTACTCATCATTCATAGTTCAGTGCGGCCGCAACTTTGTTCCTACATTTACTTATCAGGGTGAGCTGGGGGAATTTATGCGAATTTCTGAAGTTTTTTTGAGCCAATCGTTGAAAGTATTGCTGTGCGGTGGATTTGGCTGTAAAATTGGATGTAAATTTTTGTTAAGACTGGGGCATCGGCAACTCAGAAACCGGGTTTCTTTGCGAAATCTGGTGAGGATGTGAAAAATATCAGAGAAACCCGGTTTCTTGGACTAAGCGCGTCAGGATTTATGCACTCTCACCAAAGAAACCGGGTTTTTACCAAATTTTTCGACTGCGACGGAATTTCTGCAAAAAAACCCGGTTTCTGGGCCCATGCGTAAGTCCTCAACTATCGATCGCCCCTAAAACCCCGCAAACACCCATCCTTCCGTACTTTCACCCAGCTTGGTGAGGTGGGTAAAAAACGGAAAATATTCGTAAATACGTATAATTATACGTATATGAATGGAAAAGCATTCCGATGTTGATAGAGGTGAAAAAGCTATGCTGAGTGAATCTTCGCGTCTGGTGTACGGCGATCGATTAATTAGCGCCACGGAATTGAACCGACAACCGGGTCGAGTTCTGGATTTGGCGATCGATCGCCCGATCACAATCACTCGCAACGACCAGCATTTTGCGTTGCTGCGCCGCGAAGAGATGTCGCTGTTGGTAAAAGCCGCCGCCCTTTCCCTGAGAGTCTTTGAGGTGACGGCCGCTGCTTATCGGTTGCGTCTGGGAGAACAGATTGGTTCAGAACATCCCTATGGGTGGCTGAAAGTATTTGACAAGGATGAACTTAGCGAATTGAGCGCAGAAATAGAGAAAGATTACCGTCTTGTGGAGTCGGAACCTGCGGCTTGGGATCGGATTGAGGCAACGATTTATGAATGGCATGAAAGCGCGATCGCAATTTCTAGTCCTGAACTTGCAACAGCTTTTAGCGACGAAATTAATGAGGTCTTATTGACTCAACCTTTAGTAGAAAATACGACCGAATCGGTTCAGGTATGACGCACTCTACACCTATTCCAGATGATTCAAAAAGCCCAGTATCTCCTGAAGAACAGCCGACACCATCACCGGCAATTCTAGAAGCCGAAGCGGAAAATCCCGCACTAGCGCCTGTGCTGTCAGAGTTGGTAGAACCTCCTGAAGAACCGCTGACAGCACCGCGAACCAAGCAATCTGTTAAAGAAAGCGAAACAGAATCGATCGCACAAATACCTGCATCGCCCTGGTTAGTAGTAGCGAAAAACCGACGGGTTAACCGGGATTGGGAAGCGTTAATGTTACGTGTTCCTGAGAATACTCGTCGGTGCTATCAGGATTTATGTACTGCGCCGATGACGAGAAAACCAAAGAGAGTTTTTCCCTTAAAAGGTAAACTCTACAAAGGTGCGTGGGAGTATGAAGTAACAGGTTCAGACCGAGTATTTTATGTACCGGATGAAGACAAACGCAAAGTGCTTGTTTACTACGCTGGGAGTCATCCTAAATCAACTCCATTTCCTCCGTCAAACAAGTGGTAGGGTGCGTCAGTTGCGAGATTCTTGATCGCCACAAAAAGTCGAGTTCTGACGCACCTTGCCAACCAACTTGGAACGAAACCCAACACCAAAGATCGATCGCCCCTAAAACCCCGCAAACACCCATCCTTCCGTACTTCCACGCAGTGTTTGCCAAAGTTTACAAAAAAAACTTGAGATTTTTGCATAAAACCACCGAGCTCACCCTGATAAATAAACAGGAACAACAAAAAGGCAGTGGGGGCGCGCGATAACTCAGAAACCGGGTTTCTTTGCGAAATCTGGTGAGGATGTGAAAAATATCAGAGAAACCCGGTTTCTTGGACTAAGCGCGTCAGGATTTATGCACTCTTACCAAAGAAACCGGGTTTTTACCAAATTTTTCGACTGCGACGGAATTTCTGCAAACAAACCCGGTTTCTGGGCCCATGCGTACTATCGATCGCCCCTAAATTCCCCAAACACCAGTTATTCCGTACTTCCACGCAGTGTTCACAAAACTTTACAAAAAATCCGTAGAGTTTTGCATAAAAACACTGAGTTCACCCTGATAAGTAAATAGGAAGAACAAACAGGCTTTAGGGGCGATCGCCCCTAAAACCCCAAAAACACCCGTTGTTCCGTACTTCCACGCAGTGTTCACAAAACTTTACAAAAAATCCGTAGAGTTTTGCATAAAAACACTGAGTTCACCCTGATAAGTAAATAGAAGGGAAATTACGAAGCTAATCGCACTTGTTGAGATTTATTCAAAAGTCGTATCGCCCGTAACTTCCCGATCGCAATCCGAACCAAATTCCCAAGGGATATCAGTTTGGGTAAATGACGGATCTACGACAGCTAGAGAGTGCGGAAGTGCGATCGGGCTTGTCGATAGAGTCGCTTTGTCAATTTTCAGAACACATTGTATCTACCACACGAGGATAAGAATCATGGCTACTTCTAACAACTCTTTCAATTCTGCGATCGAAACTTCCCTGCAAGCCGTTTACACCACGTTAAATAATTTTGCCAAGGGTGATGATTTTGTTGCCAAAGCTCAAAGTATTTTCGGCACAAATTTTGATGCTGGTAAGCTAGAAGAAATCCGCCAGCAGTGGATTAACAGCGATTTTGTGTCTTTGCCTGCGATCGAAATTCGTACTGGTTCTGAACTCAAAGGGGCTAATGCTGCTTATGCGGGTTCAAACAATACCATTTATGTTTCCGAAAACTTTTTGACCCAAAACACTGATAATCTTCAAGGGATTACCAGTGTTTTATTGGAAGAAATTGGTCATTCTGTGGATTGGCAGATTAATAATAAAGATACTGAAGGAGATGAAGGAGCAATCTTTACAGCTATAGCTTTGGGTCAAAGCTTAAATTCTTTCACTTTGGATTCAATGAGACAAGAAGATGACTCTACTGTTTTAAATCTAGGCAACTCCAGTATCTTTGTTGAACAGTCAATAGAAACAAAAACTTATTCAAGCGATCTTAGTTTTGGAAAATTTGTTTTTCATGCCAGTACGGCAGAATATCTGAATAAATTCTTGGGACTCAATATAAGTAATTCGTGGAATTATGATTCTGAGGATCGACTCAAACGTACCTTCAACTATGGAGGGACAACAAAATCTTATGATGTAGATCTTGGCTTTACAGACGCGAATATTGGTTTTGGATTGGAGGGGGGTTCGATTACTGCTGGATTTGAAGCAAAAGCAGGATACAATTTGGGAGAACTCAAGCTCGATTTGCCATTTGATTCTTTAATAAAGGCTACTGCTGCCAATACTTTCAATAGTCAAATTACTTTTGATTTCACTCCAAAAGTTGACGGAAGCTTTAATTACATATCACCTTTTGCTTATGCTACTTTAGCTGCTGTTCTTGACTATAATATTGGTGGTTTATCTGCGTTTATAAATGGAGCAGGCTTTAACCAAGCTTTACAATTATTTCCTGCACAAAAAGGGAAAGAGTCATTCGATATTATCAAATTAGATACTCGTCTTGTCCAACAAATCATTGATATACCATTTTTAGAAACGTACATTTTTGCGAGTAATACACCTTCTTCAAAACCCCAAAAAGATGAAAATACATCTAATAAATCAGGTGACAACTCAACTGGAACAATTCCCAATGAAAATAGTGTAAAAGTCAAAGATAATGGGGAATATGCTGTAGATTTATTCGGTGGTTTACTCAGTTTTGGGATGAACCCTCCGGATTTTCCATCTCTTGCAAACATAACTAAAGTCAAGAATGAATATTCTTGGACAATCGAAGAGAAAACTACTTTATTAGAAGGTAAAATGGCTCTTGATAAATTAGTTGCACTTATTCCTAAAATGAAATGGGCAGCAGATTCAAGAGAAGGCTCTTTGGATATATTGGGACAACAAGCATATTTTAAATATGAGTGGCGAGTTTTACCAATAGATTATATACAACAAATAAATTTTGACTACAGTTTGAAGGCTGGTCTAAGAGATTTAGATCCTAAAATTGTTGGAGGAGAATTTAGTAGCGTAAATAACCAGTTTGAAGTTATTGACGACTTGCTAGAAAAAGATTTAGATAACGATTCCAAGATTGATTTGACTCTAGAGTTTAATCCTGAAATATTTCTCGATGCCAATGCTTATTTAGAGTTCCAACGCAAAATCAAGGCTAAAATTGGAAATATTGATTTTAAAGTAGGTGCTGACGTATTAGGTGGGTCTGCTGGATTCGGCGCAGAATTCACTCTTCATGAATTCCCAGAATTAGCAGAGACTCCAGAGAAAATTCCTATTTTCAATGGTAATGCAGCAACTCGTTTTAACGATTTTTATCGACTTATCACAGGAAGCGATCCTACATTTAATCGAATTTCAACAGAAATACCTTTCAATACTATCTTCCCCAATGTAGGAACTGCTGGAGATGATATTTTAAGCTTACCTGAATCTGCTGGTGTTGAAAATCTCTATGGTGAAGCAGGTAATGATGTCCTTTACGGCAATTCATACGCCAACAGAATCATGGGTGCTGAAGACAATGATACTATTTATGGAGGGGTTGGTAGTGATAGTCTTCATGGCGAACAAGGAGATGATTTCTTGCAAGGTGAACAAGGCAATGATTTACTTAATGGAGGAATTGGCATAGATACAATCAGTTACGCCAATTCAGTTAGTGGTGTTATTGTCAACATTGATGAAAACAATAACTATCAACACCAACAAACAGCAGGAATATTTGACCTTGAACCTAATTTTGCAATTGCTTCAGGTCAAGCATTAGATGGTTTTGGTTTTGCAGATAGTATTGTTGCAGTTGAAAATATTGTTGGTTCTTCTTTTAACGATATTTTAATCGGCAATGGTTTAGATAATGTCATTGAAGCAGGTACTGGCAACGATCTTGTTATTAGCAGTGCTGGCAACGACCGACTAGAAGGAAATGGAGGAATTGACACTGTAAGTTTCCGCCGCGATCCTAGCGGTGTTTCCGTCAGCCTGAAAGATGGTATTGCTACAGATGGATTTGGCGGGCAAGATAATATTTCTGGTCTAGAAAATGTTGTCGGTTCTGGCTTTGGCGATCGAATTGAAGGTGACGATGGAGTTAATATAATCACCAGTGGTGCTGGCGATGATATTGTTTATGCCTTAGCTGGCAATGATATTGTTTATGCTGGCACAGATAACGACGAAGTACGTGGTGGCGATGGTAACGACATCATCCTTGGCGAAGCTGGCAGCGACACCCTACAAGGAAATGAAGGTGAAGATACCCTCGACGGCGGGATTGATAGCGACTTTCTCTACGGCAACGCCGGCATCGACATTATCTACGGTCGTGAAGGTGACGACATCATCGACGGCGGCACTGAAAATGACGTACTTTACGGCGAACAAGGCGATGATAAACTCTACGGCCAATCCGGCAACGATATCATCCAAGGAAACACTGGCGAAGACTACGCCGAAGGTGGCAGCGGCCGCGACTTCATCCAAGGCAACGAAGGCAACGACATCCTCTACGGACAAGACGGCAGCGACACCATAGAAGGCAACGCCGATGACGATTTCATCGATGGCGGCAACGGCCAAGATTTGCTTTCCGGCAATACCGGAGATGACAGAATTTACGGACAAGGTGGCAACGATGTCATCCAAGGTAACGAAGGTAACGACTGGCTAGAAGGCGGCGACGGCCAAGACATCATTGATGGGGGTGCCGATGACGATGATATTTACGGACAAGCTGGCGATGACAATCTTTTCGGCAGTCAAGGCCAAGATTACATCGATGGTGGCGACGGCAAAGATACCTTGTTTGGCGGCTTCGATGATGACGTACTTTTAGGTCAAGCTGGCGACGACACTCTCAACGGCAACGCCGGAAATGACGAATTATTTGGCGGTACTGGCAATGACTCGTTAATCGGAGAAATCGGCGACGATTTAATTGACGGCGGCGAAGGAATTGACCTCGTTAATTACATCAATTCTCCTCGTGGCGTTATCGTTAATATTGACGAAAATAGCGACTACGAAACCAACACCAAACAACGTTTCAAAGAATTCGTTACCGATGTCAATCCCAGCGAATATTACACCGAACTCGAACGGGATTTTGAAATTGCGGCCGGTACCGGAAAAGATGGTTTTGGCACTACCGATGCTTTGAGAAATTTAGAAGATATCATCGGTACTCCCTTTGAAGACATCTTAATTGGCAACGAAAAAGATAACCGAATTTGGGCATTAGAAGGCAACGATTTATTAGTTGGCAATGGCGGCAATGATTCGTTTTACGGCGGAGAAGGCATCGACATTCTCAGCTACCGCCGCGACCCCAACGGCGTTACTGTCAACTTACAAACAGGCGATGCTACTGACGGCTGGGGAGACCGAGACCAAATTGTCGGCATTGAAAACGTCGCCGGTTCTCGCCATGACGACAACATTACCGGCGACGATACGGTTAACGTTATCACTGGAGATGCTGGGGACGATCGCATTGACGGACTCGGCGGCGACGACAAACTCTACGGCGAATTCGGCAACGACCTAATCTACGGCGGCGACGGCGGCGACAGCATCTACGGCAACCAAGACGAAGACACCCTGTACGGCGAAGCAGGCCGAGACTACATCCGAGGTGGCGATGCCGACGACTTAATCTACGCCGGTAGCGATGACGACACAGTGGCAGGAGACGCGGGTTACGGCAACGACACGATTTTTGGCGAAACAGGCAACGACTTACTCTACGGTGGCGCTGGCGACGACTTTGTGTACGGTGGCGAAGACAAAGACACCATCTACGGCGAAGGCGAAAACGACAAACTCTACGGAGAAGGAGACACCGACTTAATCTACGGTGGCATCGGCGACGACGAACTCTCCGGCGGCGACGACCAAGACACCCTCATCGGCGAAGCTGGCAACGACACCCTCGCAGGCGATGCAGGCGACGACACCTTAGATGCCGGAACAGGCAACGACTACCTCTACGGCGGCACCGGCAAAGACACCCTGGATGCAGGCGAAGGCAACGACCAACTCTACGGCGGCGACGATGCCGACATCCTCCTCGGCAAAGAAGGCGACGACAACCTCTACGGCGAAGCGGGCGACGATTCCCTCGATGCAGCCGAAGGCAACGACAGTCTCTACGGCGGCGACGGCAAAGACATCCTCGATGCCGGAATCGGCAACGACTTCCTCTGGGGAGGTCAAGATGACGACACCTTATTCGGCAAAGCTGGCGACGACAACCTGTTTGGCGAAGGTGGCAACGACAGCCTCGATGCAGGCGAAGGCAACGACAGCCTCTACGGCGGCGACGGCAAAGACATCCTCGATGCTGGAATTGGCAACGACTATCTCTGGGGTGGTCAAGACGACGACACCCTATACGCCAAAGCCGGCGACGACTACCTGTTTGGCGAAGCGGGGGCCGACTTCCTCTACGCAGCCGAAGGCAACGATACCCTTGACGGCGATAGTGGCAAAGACTTTCTGAATGCTGGCGCAGGCAACGACTACCTCTGGGGCGGTCAAGACGATGACACCTTATTAGCCGAAGCAGGCGACGACTACCTGTTTGGCGAAGCGGGCAACGACTCACTCTACGCAGCAGAAGGCAACGACAGTCTCTACGGCGACAGTGGCAAAGACATTCTCGATGCCGGAAGCGGCAACGACTACCTCTGGGGTGGTCAAGATGATGACACCTTATTTGCCCAAGCTGGCGATGACTACCTCTACGGCGAAAACGGCAACGACATTCTCGATGCAGGCGATGGCAACGATTCCCTCTACGGTGGCGACAACCGAGATACCCTGTTCGGTCAAGCTGGCAACGACTTATTAGAAGGCGGTTCCGGCGATGACTCACTCTTGGCAGGCGACGGCAACGATACCCTGCTGGGTCAAGGTGACAGCGACACTCTCTACGGCGGCAGCGGCGATGACATCCTGGAAGGCAATGCGGGAACAGACCGGCTGTTTGGCGAACTCGGCAACGATTCCCTCGATGGCGGTACCGAAAATGACACCCTCGAAGGCGGCGACGGTAACGACATCCTGGACGGTGGTGATAATAACGACAGTCTGTTCGGACAAGTCGGTGATGATACGGTTATCGGCAACCGCGGCGATGACATTGTTGACGGCGGTTCTGGCAACGATTTGCTTCAGGGGAACGAAGGGCGCGATCGAATTTACGGTCAATCCGGCCTCGACACCCTGTTCGGTGGCGACGATAGCGACACTCTCTGGGGAGGAGACGACGCTGACATCTTGCAGGGAGAATCGGGCACAGATACCCTGTTCGGCGGTAACGGCGACGACACCCTCGACGGCGGCGAAGATAATGACAGCCTGTTGGGAGAAGCCGGCCGCGATATTCTCGCAGGTGGCAGTGGTGATGACATTCTGGACGGTGGCACCGAAAACGATACTCTCTCCGGCAACGACGGGCGTGATAAATTATACGGTCGCCAAGGCAATGACCTGTTAGAAGGAAATGCCGATAACGACCAACTGTGGGGTGGAGATAACGACGATACGCTGTTGGGACAAACCGGAGACGACCAACTGTGGGGCGAATCCGGCAACGACAGCCTCGATGGTGGCGATGGTGCCGATCGACTTTTCGGTCAAATCGGCAAAGATACCCTCTCCGGTAACAATGGCGACGACTACTTAGAAGGCGGCGCTGACGACGATAGCATGAGTGGAGGTGCAGGGCGCGATCGAATTTACGGAAACGACGGCAACGACTTCGCCGACGGCAACAGCGGTGACGACTACATCGACGGCGGCGCGAACAACGATACTTTAGCAGGTGGTGAAGGGGACGATCGCATCTTCGGTCAATCCGGCAACGACAGCCTCGAAGGCAACGACGACAACGACTTCCTCGATGGCGGTACCGGCAGCGACACCCTCTGGGGCAACGACGGCGACGACGAACTCTACGGCCGCGAAGACCGAGATTTCATCGACGGTGGCCGCGGCAACGACCAAATCTACGGCGGAGACGCAGCCGACACCCTCCTCGGACAAACCGGAGACGACAACATCGACGGTGGTTCCGGTGGCGACTCAATTCTCGGTGGCGACGGCAGCGACAACATTTGGGCCCAAGCAGGCGACGACTCGATTTACGGCGGCGCTGGCAACGACAACATTTGGGGCAACGAAGACGATGACCTGATTTTTGGAGAAGCAGGCAACGACAAAATCGACGGCGGTTCCGGCTACGACACCATCGACGGTGGCGCTGGCAACGACGAACTGTTCGGCGGTACCGGCAACGACCAATTACTTGGAGGTGCCGGCAACGACAAAATTGACGGCAGCATCGACGACGACAAACTCTTCGGAGGTGCCGGCAACGACTTGATGTTTGGCAGTCAAGGACAAGACACGATGTTGGGCGAAGTCGGCGAAGACACCCTCTACGGCGGCGACGACACCGACTTGATGGACGGCGGCGCGAGTAACGACTTGGTTGTCGGCGACTCCGGCGACGACACTCTCACCGGCGACTCCGGCGAAGACACCCTCGTCGGCGGCAGCGGCAACGACTGGATGGGAGGCGGCAACGGCGACGACTTGATGTTCGGTGAATGCGACAACGACACCATGCTGGGCGGCGCCGGTAAAGATACCCTCGACGGCGGTTGTGGCAACGACTTGCTAACCGGGGAAGCCGGCAGCGACTACCTGTTGGGCAACGAAGGCGACGACAGTCTCGACGGCGGCAGCAGCAACGATACCCTCGACGGCGGTAATGGCAACGACTTCTTAAACGGTGGCAGTGGCAACGACAGCCTCAACGGCAACGACGGCGATGACAGCGTTTACGGGGGCGAAGGCAACAACGTGCTCAAGGGCGGCAACGGTCAAGATTCGCTGATTGGCGGCAGCAGTTCCGACATATTTGTACTGTCGCCAAGTTCGGGACTGGATAACATTTTCTACTTCCAAGCCGATCGCGATTACCTCGGACTCACACAAGACCTCACTTTTGACCAATTGCAAATCGTTCAAGGCGGCGAGAATTATACTAACGATGCTTTGATCAGCATCGCAGGCACCGGCGAACATTTAGCTTGGGTGAAAGATACTCAATTTAGTGCGATCGACAGTTCTCGGTTTATTTCCATCACTCCCGGAGCCCCGCTGCCTGGAGTTTTCAATAATCCCTCGCCTGTCGATTTTTTAACTGGCGAACCTGTTGAGAGTGACGATGTTCTAAGTGCGATCGGTAGCGGTTCTAGCACTAGCTTATCAAGCGCTATTCCTGCATCAATTAGTCTGCCAAACAGCACAAATACTGCACCAATTACTCTATCAAACAGCACGACTACCGCAGCAGCAAGTCTCAACCTGCCATTAACAACAGGTACGACTCCAGCTACTGCAACAGCACCAATTAGTCTGACAACTAGCACGACTTCGGCAGCAGCAAGTCTCAGTTTGCAACCATTAACAACAGTTACTAATCCAGCTAGTGCAACAGCAACTTCTGTCAAAACTACCACCAATGACATCTTGCTAAATGGCGGTTCAATCCCAACCATGAAGACCTTTAGCGAAACCGACGATGACATCTTAATCTACGACACAAAGAGCTTGTTGACTTCTCTCACCAGCGCTCAAACTCAGCCGATCGTTCCTTTGACTGGCGCGATTGTTAGTAGTTCCATTATCCCAACTGCGAATACTGCTGCTAAGGACAACAGCCTCTTAATCACTCCGGCTGCAAGTCCAGTTAATCTACTAGGGAATAGCGGTTTGACTGGCACTTCTACCGTGAAGTAATTGTAGATTCGGTTGAAGGCGATCGAATAAATAAAAACCCGGTTTCTTGAAGAAACCGGGTTTTTTGCAGTTTTTGCGGTATAAAGTTCCTGCTGAGCGACTGCAAGTAACCTTTGCAGCACAACCAAGATCTTTTGCCAGTCCGCTCCAGCAGGGTTGTTATCTCGCTTTGGACTTACTCTAAAGACCACAGATCTTGAAATGCTTTATTGATTAACGAAACTTTTTGCAAGTTAGATGCATGAGCAAGCTTGCTTTGCTGAAACTGATATGTAAGCCAAACTTTATAGCTAAGTCTTGCCATTTTTTCCTCATCAGGGCAAAGAAGATTTCCCATATAAACAGAAAAATATCCTTCCTTTAGTATTAACTTTTCCCGATCACTTTGACATAGTTGCTCTCTTGCCCAGAAGTAGTCAACCCATCTAGAACCGACATTACAAGCTTCCAGATCAATAAACGCAATTTCTCCTGTCTCAGTAACAATTATATTGTAGTTATCGGCAGAAAACACGAGTAAGCTTACTCCATCATTCAACACCTCTAGTCTGAAATCTGAGTTAAACTCATCAACTTCGATTGAATGTAACTTAGCTAATGCAACACCAACTTTGAATATCATGTCCATCCTATCCTGTTCTCTCAAAGATGAAACGTTGACTCCTTCAATGTAAGTTTTCAAAATAGCTAAACCATTCACGGCAATTAAAACAGCAACATGAGAATATCTATTCTCCTCTGTAATTCTCAAAAAGCTGATGATTCTATCTCTAGTCTGATTATTTGAGCATAATCTTAGCTTTATATTTCTACGATCATTCAAAGTTAAGATGAAGACTGGTGAGGCTCCAATGTCAGTAGAAAGCTTAAACTCTTTTAAGAAACTTCTTGGGTTGTTTTTGAGTCTTGCGCGAGAAGCAATGAAGTATTCCAGTATATTCTTTAACAGATCTATCCAGTATTGATCCTGCCAAAGGATAAATTTAAAATCTACAATATGATCTGGCAGATTTCTTTTTTCATCATCAACAAGCACATCTATTTTATGCTCCTTCATTACGTTAATTTTTGGTCTCCCATTACAGCATATGATGTCTTCCACAAGATCTAATAGCTGGTTTTCTAGCAACCATTTTTTTATGAAAGGTTTAGCCTCTTCAGGTCTCGAAGTTAGGATAAAAATATTGCTAAAAAAACTAGAGACTGACATCAACTGAACAATTCCTGTGCGAATCGGACAGATAAAAAAAGAAATAGGTGAATATAAAAACTCTGATCTATCAACTTCTTTCTCAGCCAAAAATGATAGATCTGTACATACTCCGTCAAAATCGAATGCGAACTTTATAGTCATTTTAAAACCTGCTTTAATACAGTTATATTTCGTTCTGCACAGTCAATAAGTTTTTTACTGTAAGGTAGTTGTATGTTTAACCTATCTTTTTCATATAAACCAAAGTCAAGGACATCGTATCTTATGTTTCTAGTGGCTGCCATTATTGGCAAGGAAGTATCAATACTCTTAATGAAATTATGTTTTGCTTGGTAATTAACTTCGCTAGGGTGGGCAAGTCCAAATAAATGAATTTCCGTATTTGGATATTTTTCATCAATCCAGTTACAGATATCGACTCTTCTCACCACGAAAGCCTCTAATTCAGAGCAATTTCTCGTACTCTGAGTTACATCAAATGGAATTCGATATGGAACAGCAATTCTTGAAATATAAGGGATTTGTAGAAGCTCTTGAAATGTTTTACACCAACTTTGAAGACTGGAGCCATGAGCAACACCTAAAATTTTTGTACTAGGATAAAGCTTACTACGCTCAAATGCCTCAGCAAAAGCATAGGTCAACTTAAGAGTAGAGTCCCCATCACCTAGTATTTCTGGAGGTGTTACTAAATCTGGCTGTAACTCGGATGTACTTGTGATTAAGTCATCTGACGACATTGAATAGCCAAGTTCCATGATTCCATTATCAAGAATTAAGAAACGTCCTTTCTTCTTTGCGTCAAGATAGTAGTCTCTATACACAGAGTTTTCTTTAAAAAGATGAACAAAGCACAACTCTATATCGCCCAAAGGGCATAATTCATTCATCATCGAGATAGGAGACTCAAGCGCTAATTCTATAGTCATGATACTTTTCTGTATTAAAATCTAAATAGGATAGTCTTCGGGTTGATACTAAGCTAGAGCATTACTTAATCGAAGAATCTCTTCTTGATAGGTTTTGATAATATCACGATACTTGTCGGCTCCTCGATGTGTATAATACTTAACGTATGCTTCTGCCTTCAGCTTGTGAAGCTGCTGCCGAGAAAGATTTTTACAGATAGTTGGAATTCCAACAGGCTCGTCTAGCCAACGCTCAAGATCTACTTTATATTCATCAATAATTGATTGCCGGAGCGCTTCCATATAACCGTATGTTCCAGGGTGAGCAGTATAAATGTTAAATAAAACATAGTCAGCGTCTAGTTCTACTGCAAAATTTACAGTATCCTGTATAGACTCTTCAGTATCGTTTATTGATCCAAAAATAAAACTAGCAGTACTCCACATACCTGTTTCTTTACAGTACTCAATAGCATTCTTGACTTGTTCATTTTTAGCACCTTTATGCATATCTAGATCGAGTATGTATTGATCTCCAGATTCAACACCAAAAAATACACCACGACAGCCAGCGTCTGCTAACCAATTAGCTATTTCAGAATCAATTTTATCGGTTCTCGTGTTACAGACGAATTCTATCCCTAGCTTTTTAATTTCCGAACAAAGCTCTTTTGTTCTATCTCGTCTCATAGTGAAAGTGTCATCCCAAAACTGAACACTTTTCACTCCAAATTCAGTTGTTAGGAGTTCTAGCTCTTGGACAACATTAGCGACTGAGCGTTCCCTATATTTGCCATCATTCATTCCTCCTTTAGCCGATAGACAAAATGAACATTTAAAACCACATCCTCGAGTTGTAATCATTGTTGCAAAAGGTTCTTGCAATTTCCGATGTGGAGAGGCTTGATACAAGCCTAGTTGGATCTTTGAGTGATCGGGGAATGGGATTGAATCTAAAGGAGGAAGACAAGCATTGTCGGTTCTAACTACTGCCCCGGTTGGTTCTTTAAAGGCGATTGATGGAATTGTCTCCAGAGGTTGACGTTCAAGAAGCATTCGGAAAGAAACTTCTGAATCACCAATGAAAACAACATCAAATGTTTCTAGAGATTCAGAAACTCTAAAGCTAGAATAGGGACCACCTACCGCTTTAACCTTTGCATCTACGCTTTCCGCAATTTGTACACATAGTGGATATGTAGAAGTATTGCTTGTTATTCCAATAATATCTGGATTAAAAGCTTTTATCGCATTGATAAAATGTTCTAGATCAGAGTAAAACTCTCCCTCAAAAATTTCTATGTCTGCAATGTCCTTACAGTACGATTGCAAGTAGAAAAGACCCAAACAAGGAATAATACTTTTCAGCTTATACTCATTTCCATAAATAATTCTAGAAGCTGGAGGATTAATTAAAGCTACTTTCATATTTCTTGCTCACTAGGGTTGAAACTTCATAGATTGGTGTGAAGATAGCTTTGGTTTTTAGCTAAGGTACACGTAAGATATTGTCACATTAAGTTGACGACAAGATTGTTCAAGAACATCATAATATGGTTTCCAGTCAGGTATCTCGCGCGATCTACCATAAAATATAATTTCTGAAACCTGTTTATCTTGAAGCTGCTTGACCAGAATATTCACTAAAGTCTCTAAATCTCCAGCAACCAGCTTTTGATCGTACCAAGGTATTTCACGTTCAACATCTATCAAACCATACTTTCCTGATAATATAAGGAGCGACGTACTTAGCCTTTGACTTTCGCTAATAACAAAGCTAATTCGCCCACTTATATATCGTTGATTCGCAGGCAGTAATGCCTTGTCGTGTCTCTTCTCCTTACTGCAAGTGGTGCATATATATTTCATATGGCTTCTCAAACAATATAAATACTTGATGTTATATTCTGATCCATCGATTCTTTCTAGAACAGGCTCAGATAAAGCTGGAAGTAATGTTAGTTTATTCATCTTCCTTCCATACTCGTGGACAATCCTTAGACTTAAAGAAATCAGCACTCTTATGCTTCGTGCTATCTGTACCCCAATGAATTTCTTTGTCAAGCTTTTGTAAAAGAGGAATGTGCTTTGAACAATGTATGTAGGCTTCTTCTACTTCAACAAATACCCAGCGCTCTGGATATCTTCCATTGGTTGGCTGAAGGTCTTCCATTATTGCCCTTGCCATATCTAATTGATTGGGCAACTCTTGATTCTCAACTATTCGCACCTTTCCATTAACATGCAGACCCACTGTGCTCTGAAAAAAGTCAAGAAAAATCATGCCGATGGACGGGTTTTCCATCATGTTACCAATGCTTGCCATTACACCGTTGCCACGATATTCAGGATAAGCAATCACTCTATCATTGAGAACTCGAACAAAACCAGGAAGACCAGCACGGAATGAGCAATCACACGAACCACTAGCATCTGATGTAGCTATGAATACCATCTCCTGAGTTGAAATAAATTGTTGCATTAGAGGGTTCAGATAATCCAACATCTGCTTGTTGTAAAAAGCGATTGCTCGACTTGTAGTACCAAATTCCTCTTGAGCTTGGTGTTCACCTTTAGAACCAGGAAACTTCATAGCTTTCTTCTGTTTATCAAACATGAAACACATTTCGGATCTAGAAAACCTCAGTGAGCAGCGAGATAGCGCATAATTGTACCGCAGATGTGGTACAATTACATTTCTAGTTGGCTTATCCCGCATATCTGCGGTTTAAACTCCGAACATTCTCAACAGCTTGTTGTCTGCTTTGATTTTAACTCAAAAATAAAAAATAAACCACCCCGATCGCCCTGTCGGTCAGAAAAAGTTACATAATTTTGTAAACTTACGTAAATTACCTCGATCGATTTGAGATTTGAGGTTGACGATCCTTATACTCGGAGTTAGGAATTTTTTTAGATATTTTTCTACTATAGCTGGTTTAAGAGTTCTGTGGGCGAGTAAATGGGGAGGTTGCTACCAATGAAGTCTTTCCGATCGCGCGTGACGATCGCATCAAGTCGATCAATCGTCGCGCAGGCGAGTTGGATACTATCTTCAAAGTCTTTCAGGCCAAGGCTGAGAGCGGTTTCGACGGTTTGGCGATCGACGGCACAAAATCGGAGTCCAGTTAGTAGTCGATGAATGGCAGCAAGGGCGACTTCACGACCTTCGGTTTTACGAATGATGTAGAAAATATTGGTGATGGTAGTTGCGGCGATATAGCCTTCTAAGTTGCCCCGTTCAATTTGCTCGAAAAGGGCGATCGCACTCTCGACAAAGGGTTCCCGTTCCAGGATTAGGTCCAGGACGATGTTGGTATCGATGAGAATTTTCACGGGATGGCTTACTGGTATTTTTGAGTGAGATAGTCGGTATATTCTGTTTGCAGTTCCTCCTCGCTAGGGGCTGCTCCAGACCGTTTGGCGATGCCCCGAAGTCCGGTGAGGGTGCCAGGAGGGATAGCCTGTTGAGGAGTGGCGAGTTGTTTTTGCTGGAGAAATTCAGCGAAGTGGAGGACTTCGTTGATTTGGCTTTCTGGGAAAGTTTGGATCAGTTGATAGAGTCTTTCGGCGGCTGTCATGGCTTTTAGAGGGTGGGTGGGCTTTATCGTCTCCTAACACAACTTTGACATCTTACTTCGATCGCCCTATCGGCAAGAAAAAATGACAAGATCTCAATCTAACTGACATTTGCAAACGCACCGATCGCTTTCACGATCTCCTGAAATGATACAGATTGCAGAAAAGATAGAAGATTTATTGCTTTAGCTAGTAAGTAGGGCGTATCTTCATAATCATCCTTGCTTGGCAGAACAATCTGAATTGGTTTGCCCCGATCGTCAACTCCTTTTTCAAACACAAGCAACCGTGTACTGGGATGACTGACCGATATCCAGTGATTCTCCTGGAGATAGCTAACCACTTCAGCAATATGAAGCTCCTGGATTTGGGGGTAACTTGATAAAACTTCAGGGGTCATCACCATTCTCCTGTTTTGACGTTCTCTATTAAGGTTAGCAAAGATTCTGGGGTCAGGCGTTGCGATCGTGAAATTCTAATCCTGACAGACTGGCGATTTTCGCTGAGGCTACCACTGAGGTACTCCCAGTAGCAGGTTCCTTGCAATCTGAGTTCTGTTTCTTCACAAATGAGCCATTGCATAGAATCCGAGGGCAGGGCTAACAAAATCAGGATACAGGGTGTTGCGCTTCTCATGCTGCGTCTGAGAATCAAATCATTGTAGGTCTTCACCTCCAAGTCATAGACAACCTGAATATCATCGAGTTGCCATTGGGTCGAGGCTTTGAGTTGAAAACTGAGAGAAAAGCCAGATTCAACCCGACGATTTTGGCGTACCACAACCTCATCAAAACTGCCATCCACGCCATAGTCGTATTCCCGAATAGCTAAGTTGAGTCCGGCACGTCCAGCGATCGCACGGACGTATGCACGACTCAAAGCTTCAGCAATATGTTGATCAGTCAGCACGATCGTCTATAGTGAGTGGAACAATTGGCTGAATCCTAGCATGAATAGCCACAAGATTAATTTTACGAAATGCAATCTCACTCATTACTTAATAGTTGAACATCAACTTTACGATCGCCTTCTAATACAACTTTGAAATCTTACTCCGATCGCCCTGTCGGCAAGAAAAAGTAACACGATCGTGCAAACTTACGTAAATTACCTCGATCGATTTGAGACTTGAGGTTGACGATCCTTATGCTCGGAGTTAGGAATTTTTTTAGATATTTTTCTGCTATAGCAGGTTTAAGAGTTCTGTGGGGGAGTAAATGGGGAGGTTGCTACCAATGAAGTCTTTCCGATCGCGCGTGACGATCGCATCAAGTCGATCGATCGTCGCGCAGGCGAGTTGGATACTATCTTCAAAGTCTTTCAGTCCAAGACTGAGAGCAGTTTCGACGGTTTGGCGATCGACAGCACAAAATCGGAGTCCAGTTAGTAGTCGATGAATGGCAGCAAGAGCGACTTCACGACCTTCGGTTTTGCGGATGATGTAGAAAATATTGGTGATGGTAGTTGCGGCGATATAGCCTTCTGGCGTTGCCCCGTTCAATTTGCTCGAAAAGGGCGATCGCACTCTCGACAAAGGGTTCCCGTTCCAGGATTAAGTCCAGGACGATGTTGGTATCGATGAGAATTTTCACGGGAAGAGTTACTGGTATTTTTGAGTGAGATAGTCGGTATATTCTGCCTGTAAGTCCTCATCGTTTGGGGCTGCTCCAGACCGTTTGGCAATACCCCGAAGTCCGGTGAGAGTGCCGGGGGAGATAGTTTGACGGGGGGAGAGTTTTTTTTGGTAGAGAAATTCAGCGAAGTTGAGGACTTCGTTGATTTGGTTTTCTGGAAGGGCTTGGATTAGTTGGTAAAGTTTTTCGGCGGCTGTCATGATTTTTCGGCGGTGAATGGGTTATTGACAGGTTTGTACTTAAATTATTATTGCTGAAGTCCATTTTCAGAGGCGATTTTTCCAGTAGCTTGGATCGCGACGACAACTCACGATCGCCGCAATCACGATTCGATCGGGATAGACTCGATATAATATGGCATAGGAAAACTTGAGGGTCAAATAACGACGAATCTGACTTTCAATAAGCGGCCAGCGTTCTGGTGCTCCAATAATTTTAAATATGGCGTTTTCTATCGTGTCGATGAAATCCTGGTGTCTATCTTGTTGGGCAAAGAATTGCACAGCCTCTGCATATTCTTGCAGGGCGGCTGGGTGAAATTCATATTTCATTGCTTTGAGAGTTGCCGTATTTGGGCCAAGGCAATATCTCCAGGAATGGTTTGGACTGCGCCACTATCAATTTCGGCAATCCGTTCTTGAGCTTTCTTTACTCCTGCCATCAAAATATCTTGTTCGATTTGGCTTGTCATGCTTTCCACAATTTTGTCAATGAGGATAGCTTTGGCTGCATCTGGTAATGCAGTTGCCTCTGAAATGAGTTGGTCTAGGGTTAGCATTGGCTCGTTTGGCTCCAAGGGACTAGCCTGATTTTAACATTCCGCTTTACGATTGCGTGTCTATCAGTCACAATACCGGAAATCACTACTCACCCGCTCCATCACACCGCCGAAAGAAGCCGCCACATTATAGCCGATGCGGATGCCAAAGAGTCCTGCACACGGAGACATCGCTACGCTTTTATGTGAATCCTTCCATGATATCCCACGGACAAACAGGGCGATCGTTGGGCGTTCAATTCATTGATTTACCAGTCCTTGCAGTTGGTTGAGATCGATATGAATTCCTTGGCGCTTCAGATATTGGCTCAAATTGATCTGGATGAATAAATCCTTGAGTTCTTCAGCAATTTCCAGAGGAGAATTGCCAGATAATGCAGTTGTAATCAAACGTTCTGCGACTTGTAATTCACCACATTCGATCGCGAGAGATGCTGCACTGCGGTGGAGGACAGAACGAGTAGGTTCGGCATCAAGAGAGTTAGCAATTAATGCAGCAGCTTGGGTTTCTTTTTCAAAGGCTTGGCGCGTCAATTGGGCAGCCTGTTCTGGAGTTCCCCTCAAACGGGCAACTGCTGCGGCTTCGGCTAAATCCATTGCTTTTTGGTGGAGCGCTTGAATCTGACTCATTGGGCTCTGGCTCCTTCAGGGTTATGCTTGGCACTAATGACGGAAATCGGGTGGCTGAACTCTACTACAATGATATACGCTGGTAAACCTTGTGCATCAGATGCGCGGGTTTGCTCGATTTTCTGCTTGACTCTGGCGTTAATTTGGCTTCGATTGCCTTGGCGAATTCCAGAGACTTCCAAACGTGCCATTCGCTGAAATGGCAATGTGGCGGTTGAATCTTGAATTCCTAACCAGTAGTCAAATCCAGTTCCTTTGCGAGAACGCTCAATGACTGTGAGATTGGTTAATTGAAGAATTAACAGAAACGCGACTGCATAAGCAGCTTGCTCCGTTGCATATTCTTGATCATTCCAACATCGCCGTGCTTGTTCCGTGACGGGTTGCCAATCCAATATGAATGTGGTGGAAAATTCTCCCTCGACTTCGAGTGTTACTCCGCGTTGATGATCTTCATCTGTTAAACAAATCGCACCTGCTTCTGCGAGTGCCGCTCCAAAAGCTGGTGTAATGGCGGGAAGTCCCCGATCGAGGCTCTGTAGGTTTAAGACTTGAATCTGGCTCAAAACGGTTTTGCCTATAGAAACTAAAGGCTCAATTTTACTTTTAATTGCTATGATTTAAGCCGATCGCCCTGTCGGTGAGAAAAAGTGACACGCTCTTGTAAACTTACGTAAATTACCTCGATCGATTGTAATTGTAGATTCGGTTGAGGGCGATCGAATAGATTAAAAACCCGGCTTCTTCAAGAAACCGGGTTTTTTGCAGTTGTTGCGGTTTGTAATATCAAATCCGGATTAGCTATTGTCGCGATCGAGGATATGGTGCGTCGCTCATTATCACTCGGTAACTTTTGCGGTCTAACGGCTCAAATCAGCGGCGGCAGACAACCTCAAACTCCACACGAGCAGCTCTCGACCGTCCGCTGCATTTGAATTGTTATGCCTTATTCAACACATAGCTATGAGTGCAGCGATAATCTTATCTTTCCGTTTTTGTATTATTTCTTTGCTCCATATTCCATCCTCAGGTACTAAGCTCTTCACTTCTCTCTGTTGTTCGTTGTGCATATAGGTAGCCAATTTTTGTTTAAGTGAGATATTGCCAACCGCACAATTATGCGATTTCGATAACAACAGATAGTTGCCCAGACAATTCAAATATTGATTCCTGAACTCTTCATCGTAATTGCCATAGCCATGAGGCTTGATTTCAGGTTCAGTTGTCGGAGCGATGTGTTCAACTTCTGGACTGATGATTCTGTCAAACCGAGTAGGCAAATAACCGCTTTTGCCTTGCTGCTCTAAATGTACTTCATATTTCCAAAGCAGATATTTGGCGACTGCATGATCTATTCCACGTTGGAGAGCATTTCTAAGCTGTTCGTTGTT
This sequence comes from Microcoleus sp. LEGE 07076, assembly GCF_015207455.1. Classification (GTDB taxonomy): domain Bacteria; phylum Cyanobacteriota; class Cyanobacteriia; order Cyanobacteriales; family Microcoleaceae; genus Microcoleus. The sequence goes on along the minus strand of NZ_JADEWV010000013.1, from coordinate 17,193 downwards.
CCAATAAGCCCACCACCATTCTGATGTCGTTTTCATCCACTCTATACGTTCAATTATCGGAGAAGTTTTTTTATTCTCTTCAGTAAACTTTTCAAAAACATCATTTATTCTTGAGGTCATATCGGCACGAGTACCGATCAGCCGATGACGAATCACCAAATCTTCCAAAGAAGAACACAGCACACTAATTTCATCAGTAGCTAGGGCATATTTATATGCCTTTATGATAAACGGAAGTGCAATCGCAATTCTGCCAAGTGTGATTAAGGAATGGATTGCGAAATTCTCTCGTTCATGTCTTCCAAAAAAAAGAGAGAGATGTTCAAAACTTGTTGAGAGAGATCTTGTGAAGGACTTAATGAAATCGATAGGATCTCCACTTGTCAAAATCTTGTTGATTCTTTCTATCGAATTCACTTCCCAAAGTGAGTTGAAATGAACTCGCAAAGTATACAGTAAAATATCATCTTCATTAATACGATATTCGATAGACGATATAGACCTGTAGATTCTTTCAAAGCGATTTTTAATCTCTACTGTAAGCGCATCTCTATCTTCATTGCCGTGCAAATGGACATTGTACATAAATTGAGCTTTTATGATTTCCAGATTTGAAGGTCGCTTTCCTCTATTATTTTGAAATATGAACATTTGGATTGCTTCCGATTCACTTTGAACCGGATGGGTACTACAAGCTGCCTCACTAATTATTGAGAGCATTTTAGTCAGATATTCTTCATCTTTGCTTGCAAGTCGTTCATTAAAAAAATCAAATGCCCTAACAATCCGCCTTGATGATTCTGTGTCGAGACCATTATGATCAACTTTAGTTCGTTCAATTACATAGTCAATAAACAATTGGTTGTCGTAATCAACAGTGGAAAAGCGTATTACGTCACGCCTCTTCACCATGTCTTCGTAACAAATTTCTTCTGAATCTGTAAGATTTCTTATATCTTTCATTTTTGCAAAAAGAGAAGATAGGAAAATGACAATAGTTGTGAGGCGTTGCTGTCCGTCTATAACATTGAATTCCTTATTTCTCTCCTCAAAAAGGAAGTGTCCAAAATAATAGGGGGTGCTTGCATTGCTCTTACTGTATTCTTCTAAGTCTTCCAGGAATACATTTGTTTGAGTATTTCGATCTGATTTTGGAAAGGGAGTATCCCACGAGTAAGCCCGCTGATAAGTCGGCACAACAATTTTGTTGCCAGCCATCATTTTTCTAATTGTTGTCGAGGCTTCCATCTTTATCGATCCTATGATTTAGGATTTTGAGGCCTAACTTATAATTGTGTCGCAGATGCGGTACAATACTATTCCTAGTTGGATTATACCGCACATCTGCGGTTTAACTCCGAACATTCTGAACAGCTTGTTGTCTGCTTTAATTCAAAAAATAAACCTTACCGATCGCCCTGTCGGCAAGAAAAAGTGACACGATTTTGTAAACTTACGTAAATTACCTCGATCGATTCGAGATTTGAGGTTGACGCTCCTTTTCGCTGCGTTGCTATGCCATGTCTCCACAGATACGACTCCTACTATTCTAATGTTAAGTGTTACGGAATAAAGATACGCCTTGCGCCCTGGTAATCTTCGATATCAACTACAATGTCAACCAAACGGTTGACACAAAGATTCCGATAATCTGGATCTGCAAGTAGCCGATCGATATTGCCAATCGTGACAACTGGTAATGATGTAGGAGTATTTTCCTCGCGCATCACTTGCTCCAAAGAATCTTTGCCCTTCATGCTTCAGTTGGCGGTGATTAAAATCATTTGATTAGCTTGAGCATACCGCCAAACAACACGGTCGTCGCTCGTGACTGCTAACCCAACCTCTTCAAACAGAACAAATCGAATTGATATCAACTCAAGCCAACCGCTTGCAGCCAAACTTCCAGCTAGGACAACAGAATGTCCGCGTAAATTATGATCGACTAGAAAATTCATGCTCGTGATGCAAGCTTGGCTTTTTCCGCTTTAAGTTTTGCCCTAATAGCTTCTGTACCTGGTTTTGGAGGCTTAGCAGCAATGCGGGCAATACGCTCCCGATTTTGTTCTTCGTAATACTGCCGTAGTTCTTCTGCTTCCTTAACAACAAGATTATACTCCGCTTCAACCTCTGCACGGTTGGAATCAATATAAGACAGCGCAGCAGCCACCTGCTCTTCGGTAAGATCAAGCATAGCGCGAATAAACTTTGATGGATAGTGTTCAGTCACGTAGTCCATCACATCGTAAATCGTAATGCGTGTACCTGCGATCGTCAGCCCGCGTTCTGTGCGAACGATCGCTGCTTGTTCATTTGATACCAGAGTCATATTCTACGTTTCTCCTAAGACTAACTCTATGATACGCGATCGAAAACTTAGGGTAGAGTGCGATCGCACCTGCAACCTTTATTTCCTATGATATCGAATAGATAAAAACCCGGTTTCTTGAAGAAACCGGGTTTTTTGCAGTTTTTGCGGTTTGTAATACCAAATCCGGGTGAGCTATTGTCGCGATCGAGGGTATGGTGCGTCGCTCGTTCTAACGTTGCTTTTCAGCGGCTGCCAATAACCTTTCGTGCCTAACCCGATAAAGTTGATTCGGTCTGGTGCAAGTGAGTTGTTATACGGCGGAACTAGCAGGCTTTATGCCTTTGTCTTTAGTAGCGAGGCAATTTCAATCATTAATTCTCGGCGATCTGGCTTGATATAATCAAGATTTGCTGACCAGTTCAAAATATCTATGATTTCTGCTGATTGACTGGGAGCAAATTGATTGTTTGTTACCACTCTTCTTAGTGCCAATAAAGCACTGTATTGAGTGTAGGGTCTCTCCAGAATACCAACTGCTCTAGAAACTAACAAATTTATATAATCAGTTGATGTGTTCCACTCAATGTGCTGGTAAGCAGACAAACGCTCTCCCCCCTTGTAGCTATTTAATCTTTCATGAACAGGAAAATTTATAACTTTAGGAATTAAAGTCCACATTGTTGAGGAAATTTCGTGCATTAATTTTGTACGGTTACGTCCAAAGGGCATTTCATCTCTAACCCTATCGTAATAGCCAGCCAATTGATCTATCCGGTTCAATGCTTCCGTTGAATCTATATCGCTCGCAGCATCAACTAAAGCTATGGCCTCTCGATAGCGTCCCTCAAGCTGCTGCTGCGTTTCCTGAGATGTTAGATTTATAGCCCCAATATCTGATATTTTTTCTTCGTATTTTTCTGATGCTTCTTGAACACCGTATTTTAGTTTAATTCTCAGTAGATTAGTCTCAATTTCCTCAATGCCTTGTTCGCGCAACCAATTTAGAGAACCTTGCACTTGCGGAACTTGAGAAAGAGTCCAAGGAAGTAAAATAGGAAGCCAAAAAAGAAAGAGAAGAACTAAAGTTAGCGATGTAACCTTTAATTCAACTGAAAAACTCCAAATATTGCTGTTAACTTTATCCGATTTAAGAAAAATGCTGAGTACGCTTAATACGATCAAGATAATGATAGTAATCGAGTATTTTTTTATCAAAGAAGAGGAAAGACCCGAATTGATACTCAATCGCTCATCTTGATTAATTGTTCGATTTGAATTTCTATTAATACAACACCACACCAGTTTACAGCCTCTGGCGGGAGGCAAAGATGATCCGTAAAGCCTGTATCGATGACAAACTCGATCGGAAAAGTTGCGCCATTCACCAAGAGAAATGTCAGCTAGACGATCGCGTGTCTATCAGTCACGATACCGGAAATCACTACTCACCCGCTCCATCACACCGCCGAAAGAAGCCGCTACATTATAGCCGATGCGGATGCCAAAGAGTCGTGCATACGGAGACTTTGCTTGGAGGTTTTTAGCTGCTTGTAGCCCTGTTGCATCGACTTCACAGTCACCTGTCTCAACATTGATGATGACCATTTTGCCAATATTTTCCTCTATCTCAACCTTCTGACGAATTCCACCCTCATAGATTCGATAGGCACGTTTCGCAACTTCTTCACGGCTTAAAAGGATTGCTTGCATAGGTTGACTCCCAATCGCTAGGCTTTTCTGTGAATCCTTCCATGATAGCGCACGGACAAGCCTAGCGATCGTTGGGCGGTTAATTCAGTAAATTTGTTTTATTTAAAATGTCAGGAGTTTTTCCAGCATTTCAAACACAGCCAAATATATTCGATCGGCTGCGGTAATGCCGACGCAGATTGGCTGTTGGCTTGGGATTTTGAAGACCCCCGCCCGATCTTTTAACCTCGAAAATTCCCCAAAGCTTTCAATGCAAATTGTGGCAAAGCCAACATCCGTCGCCAGCGCCAAGGTTCTTGATAAAGCCGGTACAACCATTCTAAATGATGGTCGCAAAACCAAGCCGGCGCGCGGTCTTTTGTTCCCGCCCAAATATCGAAACTGCCGCCAACTCCCACCCAAATAGACTGCGGACAAAGGTGTCGGTTCTCGGCAATCCAAAACTCTTGGCGAGGCACTCCCAAGCCGACAAAAATTAGTTTTGGCTGCATTTTTTTGAGGCTATCACGGAAGTCTTTTTCTTCATCTGCTGTCAGATAGCCGTGTTGAGCAGAAATCGACAAGCCGTTAACTTTTTGCTGCCAAGTTTCTGCCGCCTTCGCTGTCACTCCCGGCGAACCCCCAAAGAACAATATTGGTTCCGAATCCGGCAATTTTCCGGCTTCTTGCAGCAGCGATTCTGCTAGTTCAATTCCCGGATAGCGCTTTGCCGATTTGCCGCGCATTCGCAAGTACAGCACTACTCCCGATCCGTCGGGTATTACGAGTTCTGCTTTGCGAATTACATCAGCTAAAGCCGTATTTTTCTCGGCTTGCATCGCCATTTCAGCATTCAGCGTGACGACGTGACTTCCCAACCCTTGATGCAGGCGCTCTATCAGCAAACCTGCGTAATCGTCTAATATGTGAACTGGTAGTCCCAGCACTGAAAATTGCGGCTGCGATCGATCCATATTTCTTTCTGTGAGATTCCTACACACCTAGTTGTTTAAATTAGCTTAGTTTGGCGATCGATGCTAGACCACTTTTGGACCCAAAAAACCCGGTTTCTCCCACCAACAGTCTGCTAAGCTGTTACGCATCTAAATTATATGTCAAACCACAATTAAAGTCTGGTGGGGTGTCGGGCCCGCCCTGAACATACAATGTTTATTTGTCCGACAGCTTAAGTCATCATTCTCTGGCCAAAAAACAGGATTTTTGGTATGCCTAGCGCTATAATGCTGACGGCGCGATCGCTCATTAACGTTCAATTTTCTTGACAGAGCCGTCAGCGTACCATGCCATCGGTACTAGCTCAATTTTGCCATTAATTTTCACTGTAGAGTAAACAACTTTTACAAAAGAAACCTGGTTATTATTGTTGTTGCGGCTAGACATGGCAATCACCTTGTTTTGTTTGCAGAACTTGATAGATCCTGTAATCTCTGATATATTTAAAAGTCTATTCACAGCAATTCTGCTTGCATCAGGAAAACCAAGGAAAACCAAATGGCGATCGCAACAACCGAGCGGCAAACCAGGTTAGATTATTACTACCAGCAAATCAAAAACGTCATCCTCAAGCGCCAGAACCCAATTACTGGTTTGCTGCCGGCGAGTACGGCTGTTAACGCTCACGGCGACTACACCGATGCTTGGGTGCGCGATAACGTGTACAGTATTTTGGCAGTTTGGGGTTTGGGTTTAGCTTACCGGAAAATCGACGGCGATCGCGGTAGAACATTTGAACTCGAACACAGCACAGTCAAACTAATGCGGGGTTTGCTGTTTGCGATGATGCAGCAATCGACCAAAGTCGAAAGTTTTAAAAATACTCAGTTGCCGCTAGACGCCCTGCACGCTAAATACAACACTCAAACTGGCAGTATTGTTGTTGGCGATGACGAGTGGGGACACTTGCAGCTAGACGCTACATCTATTTTCTTGTTAATTTTGGCTCAAATGACGGCTTCAGGATTGCATATAATTTTTACAATTGATGAAGTCAATTTCGTGCAAAATTTAGTTTACTACATTGGCAGAACTTACCGCACTCCCGATTACGGAATTTGGGAAAGAGGCAATAAAATTAATCGCGGTAATGCCGAATTGAATGCTAGTTCCGTTGGCATGGCAAAAGCAGCCCTCGAAGCAATAAATGGATTGGATTTGTTCGGGGTTAACGGTTCTCAAGCATCGGTAATTCATGTTTTGCCGGATGAAATTGCCAGAAGCCGCGTAACTTTGGAATCGCTTTTGCCTCGCGAATCTAGTTCAAAAGAAGTAGACGCAGCTTTATTGAGCGCGATTAGTTTTCCGGCTTTTGCAGTTGAAGACAAAGAATTAGTAGCGCGAACCAGAAATAAGATAATTGACAAATTGCAAGGAAAATATGGCTGCAAGCGATTTTTGCGAGACGGACATCAAACAGTTTTAGAAGATGTCGATCGCCTGCATTACGAACCCACAGAATTAAAGCAGTTCGAGCATATAGAATGCGAGTGGCCGCTATTTTTCACTTATTTGTTCTTGGACGGCATATTTGAAAACAATCAAGCCCAAATCGAAGAGTACCAGCAGCGTTTGGCATCTCTGGCAGTCGATATATCTGGTTTGCCACTACTACCCGAATTGTATTACGTTCCTGCCGAAAATATAGAAGCAGAAAAATTAAACCCCCGCAGCCAGCAGCGCTTTCCCAATGAAAATATTCCCCTAGTTTGGGCGCAAAGTTTGTATTTTCTCGGTCAATTGCTTAACGAAGGATTAATCGCAGTTGGTGATATTGACCCGCTGGGAAGGCACCTGTCAGTGGGCCAACACAGAGAACCTTTAGTGCAAATTGCCCTATTAGCAGAAGACGAAGATTTGCAAGCACAATTAGCCACTAATAACATTGCAACACAAACCCCCAAACAGCTAGAACCAATTCAAGTCCGCCAGAGTAAAGAATTATCAGCTATTTACACGCAAATCGGACGCAACGACCCACTAGGCTTAACAGGCCGCCCCGTCCGCAGGCTGAGGAGTTTGACAACTTCCCGGGTGTTTAAAATTCGCGAAGAGGCGATCGTATTTCTCCCTTCATTCTTAGACAGACAAGAGTTTTACCTAACTTTAGACTACCATTTTCTAGTATCTAAAATTAAGAGCGAAATAGCTCACATTCACTGCCACTGGTATCAGTTGGGACGCCCCACGGTAACGCTGATGCTGACTCGCACGATGCTGGAAACCGGCCCCGAAGCCTTGTTAGAATTGATGAAAGAACTCCGGGACGGACACTGCAACAACACCCCAGTCAAATTGGGAAATCTCAAGCAGTTAATGCTGACCGCAGGCACCGAAAGAATAGATTTCATGCACGATTTTAAATTCACGGAATCTCCGGTGACAGGTGCAGCAGAAACCCGCAGCTATCTGAGTTACAATCCAGAAAAGACTTGGCCGTTGGGTCACACCCAAGAATTCAAATTAGAGTGCGAAACCAATACTCAATTCTTGCTAGATAGCCTGCGAGATTCAGAAAACTTGTACGAACAAATTGAGTTGCTGCACACGTTAGTTCGCCTCAAAGGACTCTATTTCGATACAGGATTTGGAGGTGCGGCAGCAACAGTACAAGTTGTGGATTTGCTGAACGAAGTTTATACAAAATCCGGCGAAAGTTCGCAATCAAAAATCCAATGGGCAGTTATCCGCTATGCCGCAGGTTTGCTCGACAAAGTTGATATCAGCTTGTCAGATGGCGTGACAGATATTTTGGTGCGGCAAAAACAGATTGCTGTGGGGAAAGCCTACAGCGAAGATTCGGTGATTTCGCGGCCTGGTTCTTATACAGAAGTGATGGACAAAATTCGGGAATTCTGCGGAGAAGATGTTCGCGACAGAGTTCTCACCCAAGAAATTATTATCTATCTCAGCGTCCTAATTAAATCCGAACCGCAGTTGTTTAAAGGTCTTCTGACACTGAGAGTTAGCTACTTTATTTTGTTGTTAACCAGCGAATTAGCCCGCGAATTGGGAGTCACGCAAAATGAAGCTTACGAATATTTAATGCAGCTAAGTCCCTTTGAAATTAAAAATCGGCTGCGCCAAGTATTGACAGAATACGAGGAAATGAATCAAATTCTCAAACAGCAAGAATCCCTGCGCGTCAAACAGCCGGAAAAAGATATTGAATGGGTAGTAGCGCCAGTTTCCGAAGAACCGCAAATGCCTGCGGGAGGATGGCGGCGGAAGCGGCAGATGGAAGGTACTGTCAATCGCGTGCCGAAGGATTTTTATCCGAGTGTTTGGGGACTGCTGCGGCACTGCAAGGGCTTGATTATTGGCGATAAATTAGAACGTCGAAATCGGTTAGATAGCGATATAATTTTATCGGAGATGACCCCAGGCGAAAAGAATTTTGCGCTCCAAATCGAGCATTTGCTGAATAAAATTGTGGCACCAGAATACCGACAAGTCAATATTGAGGCGCTGATGGAGTTGGCAGCAATTGGCCAGCGCAATCCTGAATTAAAAGTTGAAGAGTACATCGTTTTAGATGTCTTAATCGGTCACGCGGTGCGCTTGAATTGGCAAGGAAAACACCCGGAAAGAACGGATAAATACGATGAAGATAAGGCGGCGGCGTGGCAAGGATTTTACAATACTTCGCCCTACGTTTGCGCGAGTCACGTACTGGATGCTTTCCGATTCTTGACGAAGTTTGGATAGATTGAGATAGTTCGGCGGTTGAAACCGCAACTACAAAAACAAAGTCCGCCTCCGCGGACTAAGAAATAAGGGGGGATATTTAAGCTTGATTTGGTATTACACTTTTCAACAAGTCAAGTAAACTGAATATTTGCAGTAAAATAATGTCAGCTATTAGCTCAATTACACGCGCCATCATCAAAGCATACTTAGAAGTTTTCATCGAAAATCTTGTCAATGAATACAGAGGACGGCTAATACCGAAACTTGATATTCCAGCAGCATATTTATCATGCAAATCCTCTCAAGGTCAATTGAAACCGTTTCAGGCTGCTATTATGCCCTCAGAGTTGCTGCGGATTAACGAGTTTGAAAGATTTTGCATCAGCAGCTTGGGCACAACTTATGAAGAATGTGCAAAACTGATTGCTTTGGAACATCACCAAGAAGCAAGCAGAAGCTATGAAATTTATGGCGAAGTTAGCATAGAGGCTATCCATGAAATTGAGCGTCAGATAGCGCTATTTGAGCAGTCAGCAGACAAGAATGCCAATAAACCTAGTTTTGACGAAATGATCGAAGCTGTTCTTGAGGCTCAAAAAAACAATCATTTAGTTAGGCGATCGGTCAAAGCAGATTTGTACGTGCTATCCCGTGACGGGAGCAAGTTTTTCTTTGAAATTAAAGGATCGAAACCCAACAAAGGACAATGTTTGGAGGTAATTCAACGGCTGCTGAGATATCATTTACTGTGCGGGCAGTCTCGCCCCGATGCTCAATGTTATTATGCTATGGCTTACAATCCTTACGGGCCAAATCGTTCTGATTATAAATGGTCAGTGGCCAGGATGTATACGCCTTTTGAACAAGCTGTCATTATGGGGCATGAGTTTTGGCATATTATAGGGGGAGAGACTGCTTATGAAGAACTTTTGGATATATATCAAGAAGTCGGACGGGAGAAGGGTAAGTATATGCTTGATGCTCTGGCTTTTGGATTTTAGTAAAGTACGAGTTTCTTCTCAGGTTTCTCTTTGAATTTAAGTAATATTTAAAGCCGAGTTTAGGAGAAATAAAAGTGTCAGAGCAACTTCATGAATTATTAGCATTTGTTTTAGAAAAAGAAGTGGGAATGCCTGCCAGCAAGTCTCGCTCTTTCGCCAGTCACTTTGCGGAGTTAGAAGAATTTTTAAACTTACAAGCAGAAATACTCAGAAACGGCATCAGCAGCATCTCTGGCAAAAGACTGCTCAGATTTACTTCCGATGAGATTGAACGCATTTTAGCATTTATATCTTCAGATAAGCTTTCGCTGCAACTTACTATAGCTGAAAATTTTCTAGCTAGTATCTGTCGGGACTTTACAAGGCGGCAGTTAGCTATGGTGGAAAATCTGACTTTAGAAAAAATTCATCCCAACCCTTTTTTAATTAGGGCGTTAAATCTCGATACTCCAGCAGAAGTTGTCAGAATTAATGTTTATATGGCAGCCACTAGGTCTATTGTTACTTCTATGGGGTTTTTTATTGAAAAACTATTGATATCTTGTTCTGAAAGTGCAGAAAGTCCGCCCGGTAAGTCAGGATGGGATGCCATCAAAACTACCATTGATGGCGATCGCTGTTGGATACAGGTCAAAAGCGGTCCGAATGATATGGATAAAGACCAGATAGTATATTGGGCTGACAAAATTCAGGAAAAAATTAATGCAGGCGATCGCGCTTATATTGGTATAGCTTACGGCAAGAGAACTAATAAAACTGTAACTTTTGGTCTGCTGAAGCAACTTCTGCCGAATTCTGAAATGAGCACTTTGATCGATCGAGAACTGTGGGATTTTGTCAGTGAAGATACTGATTTTACTGTGAATCTGTTTGAAGTTTTGCGTCAGTCTGCCAGTCAAGTTTTAGCACAAAGTTCTATTGCTGATGCTATAGAAAAATGTAGCGATCGACTAATCGATCGATTTATCGGCAAGTACGGCGAGGGAAGTCAAGGTGTTTTTAACTACATAGCAGATATATTTTGATTTACAAGTTTGCAGTAGCGCTTCTGCGCTACTGCAAAACCCCAAACTACAAAACTCCTTTAGAACTCGGAATCCGACTGGCGCGTCGGGGATCGATTTCTACGGCCATCCGCAGAGCTCGCGCAAAGGCTTTGAATGCGGCTTCTACAATGTGGTGGGAATTTCCGCCCTGTAACTGTCGAATGTGCAGCGTCATGTGAGTGTGGTTCACCACCGCTGAAAAAAACTCTCTGACTAATTCGGTGTCGTAGGTGCCGATCCGCTGGGTGGGAATTTCCAAGTTGTAACTTAGGTGAGGCCGTCCCGAAAAGTCTAGGACTACTTCAATTAATGCTTCATCCAGCGGGGCGATGAAGTGTCCGAAGCGAGAAATGCCCGATCGATCTCCGACAGCTTTTGCTAGCGCTTGGCCCAAGGTAATTCCCACATCTTCGTTGGTGTGGTGGTCGTCAATCGCTAAATCGCCGATCGCCTGTACGTCCAAATCGATCAATCCGTGAGAAGCAATTTGGTGCAACATATGGTCTAAAAACGGAATCCCCGTAGACGCTTTGCAAGTTCCCAAACCGTCGAGATTCAGGCTGACATTGACATCCGTTTCCAATGTTGTGCGTTTCACCAACGCGGCCCTGGCTGGTTGAACCGAACTTGTAGGAGGAAGAGGAGGGCGATCGATTATTTCCATAATTCCCAATTGGTCATTCATAGTTATTGATAATTAGTAATTTGGGATTAGCACTTTTTCAGCAGACAGTCGAAACCGAACAGCGGACTGTTTTTTCGAGAGTCTAAAAACCTGACTGTCAACTGTCAACTTTCTAAAAACCTCACTGTCAAGTGTCAACTGTCAGGTGCGTCGCTCATCGATGGTTGATTTTTGTTTGCGATGGTTGGTAGCGACGCACCCTACAACTGTCAACTGTCAACTGCTACATTCCCATGATTTCGTAACCCGCATCCACATACAAAACCTGACCCGTAATCCCGCTAGAGAGATTGCTGCATAGAAAAGCCGCAGCATTTCCCACTTCCTGCTGAGTCACAGTCCGCCGCAGCGGTGCCACTTCCTCAACGTGGTGGATCATGTCCAGAATGCCGCCAACTGCTGACGAAGCCAGAGTCCGAATCGGGCCCGAAGAAATCGCATTTACCCGAATATTTAACGGGCCCAGTTCCGCCGCCAGATAGCGAACATTCATCTCCAAAGCTGCCTTAGCAATTCCCATCACATTATAATTAGGAATTACCCGCACGCCGCCCAAATAAGTCAGGGTGATAATACTCCCGCCCTCTACCATCAGCGGTTTAGCAGCAGCACAAAGCCTCACCAGCGAGTATGCGCTAATATCCAAGGCATTGGAAAAGCCTTGGCGGGAGGTGTTGGTGAAATCTCCTGAAAGTTCGTCTTTGCCGGCAAAGGCTAAACAGTGAACCAGGATATCTAACTTGCCCCATTTGTCGGCGATGGTTTTAAAAGTAGACTCGATTTCGCTTTCGTCTTGGACATTGCAGGGCAAATACAGACTGGGATTGAGCGGTTCTACAAGTTCGGCGACTTTGCGCTCGTGCTTGCCTTTTTCGTCCTTCAAAAAAGTTATGCCGAGGTTGGCCCCTGCTTTGTGGAGCTGCTGAGCGATGCCCCAGGCGATCGAGCGATTGTTGGCAATGCCCGTAACAAGAGCATTTTTTCCGGTCAAATCTATCATCTGTATTTTTTCTCTTCAGCAACTTGCACCGTTCTCATTCGCTAGATCCGACAACCCCGCCAGTTTAGACACAACTGATTCAGATTTAACTGATTCAGACACAATTGAGACGCAATTGAGATTAATTTTGCTGTGGAGCTAGATCGGGGCGGAATTGAAAAAGTTAAGAGAAAGGCTAGATTTAATATCATACAGCGTGTGTTTACCTTAACATTAGATGGCAGTAACAGAATCCCTAGACATTGGAGGTCGGTCAGTATATTTACTCAATAAGCTTAATCGGCAAGTTACAAACTATTGATTAGTACAAAGGATCTAGTCGTGACAAATGATAGACCGCTAGCAGCCGTGTTCCGCCAAATCAGTGGCGGGGCGTTTCCGCCCATTGTGGAAAACTTTGAACGGGGCAAGACAATTTTTTTCCCTGGAGACCCGGCTGAGCGTGTCTACGTTCTCATTAAAGGTGCTGTGAAGCTCTCTAGGGTGTATGAAGCAGGGGAAGAAATTACCGTGGCGCTGCTGCGGGAAAACAGTGTATTCGGCGTGCTGTCTCTGATTACGGGACACCGCTCGGACAGGTTTTACCACGCGGTAGCTTTTACGCCGGTAGAATTGATATCGCTGCCGATCGAACAAGTCGAGAAAGCTCTCAAGGAAGACGCAGAATTGCCTATGGTTTTGCTCCGGGGACTTTCTTCTCGGATTTTGCAAACCGAGATGATGATCGAAACGCTCGCACACCGAGATATGGGTTCGAGACTCGTCAGCTTTTTGCTAATTCTGTGCCGGGATTTTGGCGTGCCGGGCGCGGATGGGATTACGATTGATTTGAAGCTGTCCCACCAGGCGATCGCCGAAGCGATCGGATCGACGCGGGTAACTGTGACTCGTTTGCTCGGGGATCTCAGACAAGAAACAATGATTTCGATCCACAAGAAAAAGATCACAGTCCACAACCCAGTGGCCTTAAGCCAGCAATTCACTTGATGCCGAGAAAGTATAGGATTTTGGATTTTGGATTTTAGATTCAATCCAAAATCCACCATCCCAAATCTAAAATCGGAATGACTGCTGGATACATCTTAGTATTTGTAATTTTAGTGTTGGGGGGTACGATCGCCACTGTCAGCGATCGTCTTGGGACAAAAGTCGGCAAGGCAAGGTTGAGTTTGTTCAAACTTCGCCCCCGCGACACTGCTGTTGTGGTGACAGTGATGGCCGGCAGCATCCTGTCAGCAATTACTTTGGCCATTTTGTTTGCTACCAGCAAGCCTCTGCGAACCGGGGTTTTTCAAATAGACGAGATTCAAAAAAGGCTCAACCAAGCCCGCAGAGAACTCAAAGAAACCACTCAAGAAAAAAAACGAGTTGAAACTGAATTAGATGGAGCCAGAGCCGCTCAAGGGCAAGCTAAAGCCAAATTAGAGCAAATTAATCAATCGCTGCAAACTGCTAATGCCGAGCAAGCTCAGACAGAAGCAAAATTAAACTCGCTGCGGGCCCAGCTCAACAGCGTGCAAGCAGCAAAGTCTAAAACCCAAGAGCAGTTAAGTCAGGTAGAAGCAGCTAAATCGGAAACGGAAGAACAGCTTGCTACGGTGGAAGCAGCTAAATCCCGCACCGAAGCACAGTTGAAACTTGTGGAAACTGCCAGAGCGACTACAAGAGCTCAGCTCGATCGCACTGAGAACCAATTGAAAACAGTTTCTGCTCAAAAAACAACTTTGAGCTCGGAAATCGCTCAACTGCAAGCGGAACGCCAAGAGTTAATCGAGCAGCGAGAGCAGGTGAAAGTTCAAATTGCCCAGCGAGACGCAGAAATTGCCCAGCGAGAGGGAGAAATTGCCAAGCGAGATGCAGCAATTGCCAAGCGAGATGCAGCAATTGTCGATCGCAACGAACTAATTGCTCAGCGGGACAAGGAAATTGCCCAGCGGGCGCAAAATCTTGCCGAGCGCGATCGCATAATTGTCGAGAGAGACAAAGTAATTGCCGAGAGGGAAGCACTCTTAGAAACCCTCGCGCAGCAACAAGCTCAACTCGAAAAGCAACAAAATATCTTGCAGCAGCAAGTGCAGGTTTTGGAAAGGGACTTTCAAGCCATCCGCGAGGGAACAGTTGCGGTCCGGCGCGGTCAAATTTTAGCTGCTGGCGTGGTTCGCATCCTGGAACCGGGTACGGCAAGCCGCGCGCTCGATCGACTGTTGCAAGAAGCCAATAAAACCACCGTCGAACTAATGCAGCCGGAAAATACCAAGCTTCGCAAACAGGTGATTCAAATTACTAAAGCGGAAATCGATCGATTAATCAGTCAGATCGAAGACGGTAAAGACTACGTGGTGCGAATAGTCGCCGGCGCTAATTACCTGCGGCAAGAAAAGCTGATTAAGGTATTTGCAGAAGCCGAAATCAATCGAGTGGTTTTCCGGGCTGGAGATGTGATTGCAGGGGTTGCTATCGATCCGGTGAGTTTGACAGACGAACAGGTGCGGCAGCAGTTGCTGCAATTGATCGAAGCTTCTCAATTTCGCGCTCGATCGATCGGTATTGTCGGCGGTAGAGTCCAAGTTGCCGACAGTCGGATTGAAACTTTGGCTGGTTTTATCGATCGATTGCAGCAGTACGAGAAATCCCTGGAAGTTCGGGCGATCGCCGCAGATGTCACCTACATCGCCGGCCCGCTTAAGATAGATTTAGTTGCTTTGTCAAACGGAGCCGTGGTTTTCCGCACCGGGCAACAACCACCGGGCGGCTCAGATGTGAAAGTTAAGTAATAAGTGCGATCGACTTTGTGGCAAAAACCCGGTTTCTGACTTGTGCGCGGGGAGTCCAAGAAACCGGGTTTTTTCGATAAATCAAAACGGGGAAGCAAATATTGTGGCAAAAACCCGGTTTCTGACTTGTGCGCGGGAAGTCCAAGAAACCGGGTTTTTTCGATAAATTAAAACTGGGAAGCAAATATTGTGGCAAAAACCCGGTTTCTGATTTGTGCGCGGGGAGTCCAAGAAACCGGGTTTTTTCGATAAATTAAAACTGGGAAGCAAATATTGTGGCAAAAACCCGGTTTCTGACTTGTGCGCGGGAAGTCCAAGAAACCGGGTTTTTTCGATAAATCAAAACGGGGAAGCAAATATTGTGACAAAAACCCGGTTTCTGACTTGTGCGCGGGGAGTCCAAGAAACCGGGTTTTTTCGATAAATCAAAACGGGGAAGCAAATATTGTGACAAAAACCCGGCTTTTGATTTAAGCCATTATATGGCCGCACGGATTCCCATGATGATATAATATGTCAATCCTGCAAAAAAGTCAAGTAAAATAAGTGCGATCGCCCAAAAAGATTTTGAGACATTCAAGAATGCAAGTGTCAGATTAGATATAGGTTGGCGATTGGGTTTCCTCGACTACAACAGCGCAACTACAAACTTATTAATACAGAACTAATAAATATGATTTTAGGTTTCGATCCGGGTAAAGACAAGTGCGGCATTGCCGTCGTGAGTAGAGACAGAAACATCTGTTACCATCAAGTTGTACCCTCCGAAAGTACAATTTCGACTATTCAATCTTTGTGCGAACAGTTTCCCGTTGAGTTATTGGTGATGGGAGATCAAACTACTTCTAAGAGTTGGAAACAAAAACTGACGCAGAGTTTGCCGCCTTCGCTCAAAATTGTGCGAGTTGATGAGAGATTCAGCAGTCTAGAAGCAAAGGAGCGCTACTGGGAAATGTACCCTCCGACGGGACTTTCTCGCTTGATTCCGCAGGGAATGCGGACTCCGCCGCGGCCTGTAGATGATATAGTGGCGATCGTCCTAATTGAAAGATATTTGAACAAAAATTAGTCAATTGTATAACCGTTACCGCTGATTCTCTTTGATTGTTAAGGAATCAATCGGTTTTTGCTTGTCTTGAAATTTTTAATTGAATCAAATGCACCCTAAATTTATCCGATCGTTGAATAACAGTTCGCGTTACTTGATGACAGCTTCGGTCAAGATTAGCTTACCATTCTGCCGGACTTGCAGGCGATCGGGGTTAATCGAATAGATAATATTGCCGTTAGTCGCTTCATAAGTTCCGTCGTCACTTGTAGTTACTTGCATCACATTAATTTGGCTGCCATTTCTTTTGCTGAGGCCTCGGTAAAAAATAGCGCCTTCCTGGGTTTTGCAAATGTATACGGAAAAGTTGGCTGTTGCGAAAGATTCCACCATTTCGGCCTTGGGACATCCCTCAACTTGAGCAATTTGGAACGATCGAGAATGCGGTAAACTGGAAGATGCGGGTTGATTTAGTGCTGTTGCTTCTGCTGGGGGAGTCAAAAAGCCGTGAAGCGAAGCTATCCCGAAGGGAATCGCGCTAATGCCAGCTATAACTAGACCTAATCTTTTAATTACTTGAACTCGCTCTTTATAAAACATCTTGTCACTCCTGGTTTTAACTATATAATTACATCTTAAGCGATACTTGGTTTGATATTAATAATATTTAATATCAGAGGTAAATTTTGCAGGAAACACGGTACACCCTAGATTTAAGTAAGGTCTGCACGGCGAACCCTACATCAGTGAAAATACATAAAGTATGTCAATGCGATCGAAGGGAAACAAGCGCTGGCATTTATGACAGTTTTACGATCTTATGACTTGTGCGCGCAAATCTCAGAAACCCGGTTTCTTCATATATTTCTCCTTACTAAACCTTTTATTTTCGTAGAAACCGGGTTTCTCGCCTCCATGCGATCGCGAACTGACTC
>NZ_JADEWV010000162.1 GCF_015207455.1 Microcoleus sp. LEGE 07076 | reverse complement strand
AGCAAATTGCGTCCACAAACCGCAGCAAATGCTGTTGCCAAAATCGGCGACCACTCTCTACACGACAATCGCAGCAGAAATAGACGGCGAACCGCCTCCAGCTTTAATGATCCTCGGTTTGGAATCAGTGGAGTCGATCGATCGACTCCTGGTTTCCACCAACCTAGTATGCAGCGATTTCAGCAAAAAATTTTCCTTTCCCATCATCTTTTGGGTAACAGACGAACTTCTTAGAAAAATCGTTCGCACCGCCCCAGACTTATACAATCGGATGACAACAATTAGATTCATTAGTTGTTAGTTGTTAGTTGTTAGGTGTTAGGTGTTAGTTGTTAGTTGTTAGTTGTTAGTTGTTATTTGTTAGTTGTTATTTGTTATTTGTCAACAGCTAACAGTTAACAGCCAACAGTCAACAGTTAACAGGGCTCTCCTGGGTTTATGGTGGATACGGTATCAAACACAACTGTTCGCGATTCTGTGATGCCCTTGGAGTAAGGATATGCGGTTTGTTTATCACCACAAACTCAGGAGAGCCGTTAACAGTTAGCAGTCAACTCTTAAATTCCGCTTCCCAAAGCCGGACTAATTCCCGCGCCCCCACACTTCCCTCAGCCGGAAAACCGGGCAAAAAGTCTTTATCCGCAGCAGCGTCGTAAGGCCCCTCCTTAAACTCCAAAATCACAGTATCCGCAGCCAAAGCTACTAACGTGTGAATAGTGCCCTCGGGAAGTTCCACAGCGCGAGTCGGTCCAGCAGCGCCGACTCGCAACGATCGCAGGATTTGACCGTTTTCGTTCAAAATCAGAATACCGACTTCTCCTTGAATCACCGCAAAAAACTCAAAACCGTTAACAGCAGGGGGGCGCAGGTGTCGGTGAGGGCGCACGTAAGTACCCAGTTGCAGCACATTGACAAACCGCTGCACCTTTTCTGAAAGATCGTGGAAATTGTAGTTTTGTCGCCCGCGGGGGCTGCTGCGAGAGGAAGCTGCAACTTCGTCTAGCAATTCCTGCGTCAGGCACTTAATTGGAGGGGACTGCACAACAGATATCCTATATTTAATAGTTTTTGAACAAATGGGCTAGTCTGAGATTATCCTTACCAGCATCTCTTGACATATGAAAATCGCAAATCAGGTGTACATCACTAAGGCAATGCGTTTGTCAAGTATTTTTAGAACAATTATTAGCCCGATCGCCCTTTGGACTATTCTAGTCTGCGCCAGCAGCGTTTCTGCCTCACAACCGAGGACAGCAGCACTGTTGGTTCAGCAGGAATTGCCCCAACAGCAAATTAAAGAAGAAATTCGCGATCGAGTTCAAGAAGAAGTTGACATTGCTTTCGGGCGCACGGCGACACTACTAAACGGACTGGTAATTGCCTTAACTTTGTTTCCGACAGCAGCCGGAGTCGCTGTTTGGTTTCTGTACAATAAATTGTCCCAGCAGACAACAAGTGCTCGCCAAGAAATCGAAAGTCTCCATTACGATACAATTTCTCAATTAAAACTATTAATTTCCGAAGCTGAAGGTATCTTAGGCGAAATTCAACACCAAAGTCACCAGGCGGATGTAGAAACAGACTTGTTATTACCCGATGCCCAAATTCAAGAATTTGCTCCGGTTAACTACGGCAATTACCAACAGTTATTGACGGCGGGCGACTATGCCAAACAGGGAGATTCTTGTTTCTTTGAAAACCGCTACGAAGATGCGATCGCAGCTTACAATCTCGCCCTGCAAATTCAGCCGGATTTAGCCGATACCTGGAACAACCGGGGAGTAGTGCTGACTCGAATGCAGCGGTATCCAGAGGCGATCGCCTCCTACGAACAAGCTACGACAATTCGCCCGCAGTATCCCGACGCTTGGAACAACCGAGGCGTGGTATTGTTGGAGTTGCAGAAGTACCAGGAGGCGATCGGCTGTTACGAACAAGCCATCCAAGCCAAACCCGATTACGCCGACGCTTGGAACAACCGAGGCGTTGCTTTTTCCAAAATGCAAGAGTACGAACAAGCAGTAATTTCTTACAATCAAGCCCTACAAATAAAAAATGATTATACAGACGCTTGGAACAATCGAGGCGTTGCACTCTCCAAATTACAAAAATACGAAGCGGCGATCGATTCCTACAATAATGCTGCTAAAATCCGACCTGACTTCTACAGAATTTGGTACAATAAAGCCCGATGTTATGCGCTGCAAGGTCAAATTGAATTAGCAATTGAAAATTTAAAACGAGCCCTCAATCTCAATCCTAATTTGTGCAAAGAGTTAGCAAAAACTGAAGCTGACTTGGAGCAGATTCGCGAATACGACGCATTCAAGCAGTTGATCGGTTAATTGGGAATCGGCGTGGGTATTGAGAAACCGGGTTTCTACGAATATTTTCAGTGAAGTACGAACAATAAGGGAAGAAACCCGGTTTCTGAGATTAGCGTACACCCAGACTTTGTAAGTAGCGAGAAACCGGGTTTCTACCAATATTTTCAGTGAAGTACGAAAAATAAGGGAAGAAACCCGGTTTCTGAGATTAGCGTACACCCAGACTTTGTAAGGTAGCGAGAAATCCGGTTTTGTAGAAATTTTAGGAACTTACAAATATTTCTGCAACAGCAAACCCATTTTTTCCTTAGTTGCGGCCGGAACTTTGTCCAGCGGAGTCAGAATTGCATATTTCAAAGCAGAATGTGCATCAGAAACGGGGGGATTTTCTGTTAGTCTACGGACTGTTTCTTGAATAACTTTTTGGGCATTTTCCGCATTGCGGTGCAAGTTAGCGATTACCATTTCTACGGTTACGCTGTCGTGATCTTCGTGCCAGCAGTCGTAATCGGTGACTAATGCTAAAGTTGCGTAAGCAATCTCTGCTTCTCTGGCTAATTTTGCTTCGGGCAAATTTGTCATCCCGATGACTGTCGCCCCCCAACTGCGGTAAAGATTTGATTCTGCTTTTGTGGAAAATGCGGGGCCTTCCATGCAGACGTAGGTGCCTCCTCGATGCAGGGTAACGTCGGGGATGTTCAAGGATTCGATCGCGCTTACCAACACTTTAGCCAATTCGCCACAAATCGGCTCGCCGAATGTGATGTGACCGACTATTCCTTCTCCGAAAAAAGTAGAAGCTCGATTTTTTGTACGATCGATAAACTGATCCGGCACTACCATATCCAAAGGTTTTGCCTCTGCTTTCAGAGAACCAACCGCCGACGCCGAGATTAAATACTCAACTCCCAAACTCTTCATTGCATAAATATTTGCCCGATACGGCACTTCTGAGGGCAAAAAAGTGTGGTTGCGGCCGTGTCTTGCCAGAAACGCAACGGGCGTACCGTCCAATGTTCCCACAATTGCGGCATCCGACGGCCCTCCAAAAGGTGTATCAATTTTCACCTCTTCTACATCCTTGAGGGCTGCCATTTTATACAAACCGCTGCCACCGATAATTCCGATCTTTGCTTGTGCCATTTTTACCCTCTAGGTGAGTTTCACAACATTGATTCTATTAGAACACCGTTAAGTTGGCGTAAATATCGTTAAACATTTCATGACAACACTTATCAGGCTTACACTATCTTGTGAAATAAAAAATGTGATTTCAATTACAATATAAGTTGACGAAATCTTGAAGAATCACACTAGAGAGTTCTGTTATCTATTTTCAGGGTGTTGAGACTATGACAGTCAGTTCTGCTAGCATTCCCAAAATCTCTGTGGAGGCGGTTGCCCAGCGCATCTTTGCCTTCCGCCAAATTACCCCCCTTGACAGACAACTGCTTAAGTCAGCAGTCCTCAACGGGCTTGACCAAAAGGATCATTTTCACATTAACCGATTGTGTGAGGGCATCCAAAACGGATTGATTCTGGTTGTGGAATAACTTTACGGCACTATCTCTTACTAGATTAAGCTGTCGGACAAATAAACATTGTATGTTGAGGGGGGCGGCACAGCCCACCCCACTCATTGTTTTAATGTTTTTTGAGATACAGTTTAAATACACAACAGCTTAAGAGGTTGTTCTAATAATTTGTGCTTGAGTCTGTATCTGCTGGAACTATGTTCGGGCAGCACTTTATTGTTTGTGGGCGATCGACCGACATCAGAAATAATATTATTTAAATCTTAACGATCGAACTTTAACAACCAAAATCCTGTATAAGTGATACCGCTGTCATCCGGCTGCACTAATAAAAAATGCAATCCTTTACTTGATTGCTGGCGCTGTTGGTAAATTTGGGCCGCCGCCTTCACCTCCCTATCTTCAAAAGTAGCCACCACCCACCTATCCGCTAAGCCAGCTTCCAAAATCAATCCATCGGGAGCACCCGCAATATAATTCAAAGCAAAAGGTTTGGCATCCTCAAGCCATCTAGCCAGCCGCATCGACTGTCGCCCGCCGTCAATCACAACTCCAGGCACCGGTACTGTTGAGGCTAAGCCCAAAGTCAGCGGTAGCAGCAATTCGGGCATTTCCAATATTGGCAGGGCACGCCCTTGGAAAGCCTCTTCAATGTCGCCTGCGGGTAGGGAAGCAAAACGCCAGCCATCGCCCCAAAGGTTTTCGGGTAAGGGCACTGGCGGCGGAGTCTCAAGGGCGATCGGGCTGTAAGTTTCGGCTGTATAATTAGGCATACTCAAATATTCTTTTGCCCGTTTTTGTAGCAGCAATTTCAGAGCCGCAGTGCGTCGAGTCGCTTCTACTTTGATACCCAAAACTTTGCCCGCAGCTTCGATTAAACTCAGAGACTGAGGTCTAAATACTTGAATCAAATCGGGCAAATTCTGAGTTTGAGCTTGCTGCTGCAACTGCGCGGCTAGCCAATTAGAATTAGCAGCCCCCTGACGGCAAAAAGCGCTAAATTGAAAACTTTGTGCGCCGTCGCAAATTAAGAGTTCCCATAATGGTTTACCCGCCTCGTCTTGGAGGGGGCGACGGTAAAAATCTGCTTGCCAAATACGCATGGAAGTTAAGAAATAAAATCTACAACTCGATAATTTTAATATAACCAGGGTACACTGCGGTGCAATACCGCTTTCCTGAGCAGCATCGGATTTATGGCATCTGTAAAGCGCGCGCTTGATCGAGAAATCTTTAAATCCAGACTGCAAGACTATTTACACTCGCGCACCGTTCCAAGGATTAAAAAATACCGATGCTACTGTCAACGCTCTAAGGGTTCGGTTAGTCATTCCCCTTTGCCAAATTTATTTAAGATTGCGAACCAAATACATATCCAGTTCTCCTTTATTTTTAGCAGGAATTTTTCCTCGATATTCACATTCGCAAAAATCTTTAACTAATTCAAACGTTGCAGCCGAAATATTGATGTTTCCAGGCAGGCCCGAAGATTCCATCCGGGATGCAGTATTAACTGTATCTCCCCAGACATCATAGGCAAACTTCTTATTGCCAATTACCCCAGCAAGTATGGGGCCTGAATGAATACCGATCCGGATCTCCCAATAAGGAATTTTTTGCTCAGCTTTCTGGGCTTTTCGCAGCTCCATGAACTGTTGAATTTCTAGAGCTGCAAGTACAGCGTCAAAGGCGTGCGTTGCCCTAGGCGTAGGGATTCCAGCCGCACACATATAGCTGTCGCCAATAGTCTTCAATTTTTCCATAGAGTATTTATCCATCACGCGATCGAAATAAGAAAAGCAATAGTCAAGTTCGTCAACTAACTCTCGCGGTGTCATGTTTTCGGATAACTGAGTAAAGCCTTGAAAGTCAGTAAACAGAACCGATACGCAATCATAATGAACTGGTTCGACTTTGCCGTTATTTTTGAGTTCTTCGGCAATTTCAACTGGGAGAACATTCAAAAGTAGCTGGTCGGATTTGTGCTTTTCGGCATCGAGTTCGGAATACAGCTTGTTGATCTCTTTAAAGCGTTCAGCGTTGCGGATGGCTGAGGATAGTTGCAAAGCCAAAAGATAGCCAATCCGCAAGTCTTCTTGAGTGTAAGCTCCCGGCTTAGTTGTGGCAAAATTAATTGTTCCTAAAACCTTACCTTCGCTTTCCAAAGGAATAATAATTTGCGAAGCGTAGGGGGATAAAATAGCAGTAGCACCCGCTTCTTGAATTAATTGAGGTTGACGTGTTTTGAAGGCCTTGCTAATCGGGCCGCTGTCTGGTATGGCTGTAATATCTATGGGGATATGCTGGCCAAATAAAGTCGTGCAAGTGTTAGTGCTGTACAGGCAAACGCTACAGTGTTCAAAGTCTAACAGCCATTTGGCTTGCTTGCCTATTACCCGCAAAATCTCGTTGAGATCGAGGGTGCGGTTAATGGCAGTGGCAATTTCGTTGACTGCGGCAATGCGGATGGAAAGCGCTTGAGCTTCTGCTAACAAACGGCGGGCTGTAAACAAAAGTTGTTCTCGGTCTTGATCTTCTAAGCGATCGCCCATAGTATGGCTGTGATATATATAGCCGAGTCTGAGGTTTCTGGAGGTACACTCCCTTGATGGGGAATTGGGAATTGGGAATTGGGAATTGGGAATCGGGAATTGGGAATCGGGAATTGGAATGGGCTCCGCGGAGGGCAGAAATCTCCTCGCTGGTAGCTAACCCTCACTCAAATTACTGATCCTGCTATTACCTATTAGCTATTACCAATCCTGCTATAGCGGTTCTCAAATAAGTGAGGTATGCCCGGCGCGGGCCGGAGCGGGTCGCGAGAGCAGCTCATGTTACGCTCGAAAGGCTATATTCCCTATTCCCTATTCCCTATTCCCTATTATCGCTCGCAGAAGAGTACCTCATGTTACTGAGAACCGCTATAGATTACAAAGCATCTATTTCGAGGGCAATGGCATCGGTATATCGGTTGACGAAGCTAAATAAATCGGCTGTGGCAATAATCTCAAAGATTTCGGAATCATCTAGCCCTAAATTCCGGAGGTTTTGGTAATGAGCTTCTGTCATTTCCAGGGGTTTTGTAGCAGCCAGCAAGCCAAAGGCAATTACGGCTTTATCGCGTTTTGGCAAAGGGCAGTTGGCAAAGTCAGAAACTAGGGTTCGCAGGACTTCTTCGCTCATGCCCAAGGCTGACAATCCGTGCAGGTGAACTTGGAGAGCGTACTCGCTATTATTTGATTGGGAAATAGCGATGCCGATCATTTCTTTAAGGGTGCGGGGCAAGTCTCCTTGCAGGATTGTTCCGCGGAATTTTTGCCAATTTGCTTCTAATATGTCAGGGTTGATTGCCATTGACTTGAATAAGTTGGGGACGATACCAAACCCCAGTTCTGTCAATATTTCTTCGTAGACTGCTTTGGCTTTAGGATCGGTAAGTTGCTCGTATTCTGTAAGTGGAAAGTAGGTCATTGCTGTGTAGAATTTTACGGCTCTTAATTTGGATTGGGATTTGCGATCTTTTTATGTAACGCCACTCAAAGGGTGAGGTTACCCGCTATATTGGCTTTAGTTGAATTGATAATAAAATGCACCGCTGTTAGCCAACTGTGAATCTTGAAAATGAGCTATCAACAAGTCCACTTTGTGAGGCTAAATTAAATATGCAACTATTATAGCAGTAAGCTGCTAATTTTAAATTGTCTCAAAGGCGGCCGTCAATTATCGGCAATTCATGTGGCGTGTGGGGGAGAAATTTCACCAAAATTGAAAAATCGCGATCGTACTGCCCCGATCGCGATTTTTCAGGCAAAAAAACACTGTTCGATCGATCGCCCGACAGAAGTCCACAAATAACCTGAATCGGGTGTTCTCGCGCGCACAGAGGAAAAAACAAAATGCTGTGCGACGATCGAGTTTATTGAATTTGCCTATCATGTCGATCGACAACCCATAACCCAGACGGGCCGCGCGATCGCCTGCGACTGGAGTTATCATGGGTAAACGGTAAACTTCTATCATTATCGCTGCATATACTATGAACCCTGCCCTTACTCAGTTTGGCGCTCAGATGTCCCACCTCACGGGAGTTCGGGCAATTATGAAAGACATTATTGAAACTCTCAAAGCCGGCAGCGGGCAGGAGTTTATCAATTTGAGCGCGGGAAATCCGGTGATTTTGC
This sequence comes from Microcoleus sp. LEGE 07076, assembly GCF_015207455.1. Lineage (GTDB taxonomy): Bacteria > Cyanobacteriota > Cyanobacteriia > Cyanobacteriales > Microcoleaceae > Microcoleus. Next base: position 5,528 of record NZ_JADEWV010000162.1, on the reverse strand, counting down.
CGGAAGTCGAGGAATTGTGGCGCGATTGCACGGCCCAACTTTTGGCGGGCCCGGAATACGGCGAAGTGGTTTGCCGCTACGGTTCTAGCCAAGGTTATCAGCCGTTTATCGATGCAGTATTGACCGATTTTAACCAGCGTTACGGGATGAATTTGACCGATCGCAATATCCTAATTACTCCGGGAAGTCAATCAATTTACTTCTACGCAGCCAACGCTTTCGGCGGCTACACTACCAGCAAACAGCTTAAAAATATTGTTTTACCGCTGAGCCCAGACTACACGGGTTACGGCGGCGTTAGCTTGATTCCCGAAGCAGTAGTCGCCTGCAAACCCACCCTCGATATTGATGCAGCCGCCCACAGGTTCAAATACCGCCCGGATTTCAGCCAACTGTCGATCGACCAAACCACTGGCTGCGTCATCTTTTCCCGTCCCTGCAACCCCACCGGCAACGTCCTGGGCGACGACGAAGTTCAGAAAATAGCAGATTTAGCGGCTGTTTTCGACGTGCCGGTGTTCGTCGATTCCGCCTACGGCCCTCCCTTCCCCTCCTTGAATTTTACCGAGATGACGCCGATTTTCGGAGGCAATATTGTGCATTGCATGAGTTTGTCAAAAGCGGGATTGCCGGGAGAAAGAATCGGAATTGCGATCGGCGATCAAAAGATTATTCAAATATTAGAATCTTTTCAGACCAATATGTGCATTCATTCGCCGAGATACGGACAGGCGATCGCAACTCTGGCCATTTCGTCTGGCGCTCTTGCAGACATTTCCCTGAACATAATTCGCCCGTACTATCAAAGCAAATTTGCGATCGTAGAAACCACCCTAGAACAAGCGATGCCGAAGGATTTGCCGTGGTTCTTGCATCGGGGCGAAGGAGCGATTTTTGCGTGGTTGTGGCTGAAAGATTTGCCAATGACAGATTGGGAACTGTATCAAAAATTGAAAGAAGTCGGCGTAATTGTCGTGCCAGGAAGTTCTTTCTTCCCAGGTTTGCGCGAAGATTGGCAGCACAAGCACGAGTGTTTGCGAATTAGTTTGACTGCGACAAATGATGAGATTGAAACTGCGATGAAACACTTGGCTAAACTGGTGGAAAAAGTTTATCGTGGCCCAGAGTAATTGCGAAAATCAGATGCTCGCAATCAGTATTTGTAGGGTGCGGATGCACCGAAAATCCGATCGGGAGCATTTGATTTTCGGTGCATCCGCACTCTGATATCAAATCCGGTAACATCGGAACGATCGAACCGCGAAGACGCTTGTAGCGCGTTCGGGGAAGACGTTCCCGTTCCCTGCAGGAGTTCGGTGAAGGGTAGAGTAAGAAAGACGTACATCTTCTGATTGCTCTGACTTAGCGCTCTTGGCTTCTTCGCGGTTCATTCGACCTTACCACCTATTAGTTATCATTCTGATACAACCGGATTTGATCTGACAACTGGCGCGCAGATGTTCCCGTAAAAAACATTTCTAATTTCACCATTAAACGACCCGATAGACAAAACTCAAACTCGCCCAAACATTCACATCCAAGGCCAAATTGTCAGTGGATATCCCCACCTTCTGCACGCTCGGAATGCTAGCAGCGTGCAAATCTTCGAGGACGGCCTGCGCTACACTTAGAGGATTCAACAGCACTCGGATTGGTGAGGCATTCCTGACTGTCGGCATTCCTTCTTCGAGCACTGCCAGAGTTCGAGCGAAGGGGTTCTCACTAAATATAATTAAAGTTTCGGCCAGTCCGATCGGTCCCGATACCTCCCATCCGAAAGCCCCAGCAGCCGGGACGCTCAAATTCTCCCCAGGGGCGATCGCCCGCGACATCCCACCGGCAGCATCATTTTCACTCTGATAATTCATAGCCAGCAGCCGTCCGGCTCGATCGGAAGAAAACACTGCAGCATAAACCGGGCGTTCGCTTTCGTTATACATTCTGTACGCAATTCGATTGCCCTTGTTCACACTTAGTATGTCTACATTTGCTGATTTCTCGCTGTCGGCGCTCAGGGGCTCCAAGCGATAAGTGCGATCGCCTCGTATCGGCGAGCGCTGCACCATCACTCGGGCTTGTGGCGCGAGAGTTGTCAGCGCCGCCCGCACCTTTAGCCGCGACGACCCCTCGTTGAGGGTCAGCCGCAGCAACTTCGCCGCCAGCAACCCTTTCAACTGCGGAGCCAACCGCTGCACCGCCACCTTCACCGCTTCTCCACCGTCGCCCTCGGTGTCGGGAACGGGGGTTTGGGCGACAGAAAACAAGCCGTAGCGCCGCCCCGACACAACAGTCCGATCCGAAAAAGTTTCGGCTAAAGTTGTTTCCGGGACTCGGCCGAACCGAAAGTCAGCCGGTTGCTCGCTCCCTACGGGCGAAATGTGGGTGACAGCGGCAAAGGCACTGGTAGCGTCCACCCGCTCGATGCGTTCCAAACCCGAGTCCAAAGCTACTGTCAAACTGATGTTTCGCGGCAGTACCCGAATTTCTTCCCTCACGAGTTCGCCGCCGGTTAATTGCCGATTTGTACGATCGATCCCGTCTAAAATTTGAGCTTTGGCAGACAAACCCGTGCGTGTCCGCAGCAAAAGCCGATCGCCCCGGGAGCCATCCACCGCAAACACAGAACCGTCGCAACACTCCAAAACTCCCGGCGACAAACCGCCCAGCCACAACTGCACAGTTTTGCCGCTATCTTCCACCGCCGTCACAGCGCCATCAGCAGCAGCGGAATTCAACATTAAACTTGAAAAATTAACCCCTGGCGGTACCTTTAAATTGTCACGGCGAATTTGCGGTTGTTGCGACAACCCCGCCATTTCCTCGACAGTACCCGCGGCGCGACTGAAACTAACGCTCAAACTGCTAGCGGGAGTTGCCAACCACAGAGTTTTGGTGAGGGCGTAGGTAAACAAACCAGCGGTAAATCCGTTCCACTCTTGTTCGGCGGCAAGGTGCGAATTGGCAGCAGCAGCAAGTAAGACCGCCGCCGGACGGAGATTTGAGCTGGACTTGAGGTCTTCGGCAAATGTTAATTCTCTGAGGCTTGGCTGCCCGATGGTGTGGCGGGGGCGGGAGCGAATGCGAAAGTTGCCGTTTTTGTGAAAACCTGGATAGGTGTAGCTGGTGTCGAGGATGGCGATCGCGTTTTCTGTCGCGAGCGATCGCACCAACAGCAGCAGCGTTTCCTCTAAAATATCGTTCACCACTCGGTTTGCTAACAGCGGCACAACATCATCCACCGGCACCAAACTATTTTGCCTTTTGCCGGGAGAGTCGATCGCGCCGACTTGACTACCGCAGCCGCTAAAGTGAAAAACCACGGTATCACCTGGTTTTGCTTGTTCATGCAAGTGAGTTGCAAAAGCCGTCTCGATATTTTCCCTAGTAGCTAGAGCATCAGTCAAAGTCAGAATATCCGACGGTGCAAACCCAAACCGATAGATCAGCAATTCCCGCTGTAATTCCACATCCGTCACGCAGCCGTACAGAGGCGAGTCGGGATATTGATCGACGCCCACCAACAAAGCCAATTTACGCCCTGTCGGCTGGGCGAGCGCTTGGAGGTAGCGATCGCCCAACCGCAACCACACGGTCTCGCTAATGCCGAGCGCGGCCAGCATCCGGCCAGCTTGCTGTAAAAATTCCCGCCGCTTCAGTCCCATTTTTTAAATAGCTGTGAATTTTCTGTTATGAATTTTAACTTAAATTCCCCTGAATATTTTTTGGGGATTTAACGCGCTCCGGGCTGAGGCAGAACCTTTGATATTGCAGGTTTGCACCCCACCTCTAGAGCCGTACAAGTAGCTTCTTCAACCACTTTCTGGCTAATTTTGTATAGTGCGGCTTGTATCGCCGGCGATGCGCGCCGCACTTTACTACTATAATTAGCCTATAAAACCACTTTTTGCCTAATTTTTGTAGATTGTGACTGTTAATTATTCAGATCATTCTTAAGTTTTAAGTTGATAAATTTGAGTTTTAAGCTTAAACTTTCAGATTTCAAACTCAAAACCCAAAATTAACAACTTTTCCAAATGCCACCAATACCAAAGTTCAAGACTTAAATCTCGTAACTAAAAATATTCATAGCCTTGGCTAATTCTGCTGCTACTTCCGGACGAGAAAACTGCGGCGGTGGCAATTTTCCAGCGCGCAGCATTTCCCGCACCTTGGTTCCCGACAAATGCACCCGCTGTTCGGGAGTGCTGGGACTTGTTTTAGTTGTAGCCATTTGTTCCGTCAGCTTGCAATAGAAAGCGTGCTCGAATTTCATCGGCACAATTCCCAATTCAGAAGGTTCAAATTCGTCAAAAATATGTTGGGCATCGTAAGTCCCGTAATAATCGCCAACTCCAGCATGATCGCGCCCTACAATAAAGTGAGTGCATCCGTAGTTTTTGCGGATTAAAGCATGAAAAATTGCTTCTCGCGGCCCGGCGTAGCGCATCGCCGCCGGATTAATTGCCAAAATTACCCGTTCTTTTGGATAGTATTTTTCTAGCAGAATTTCGTAGCAGCGCATCCGCACGTCAGCGGGGATGTCGTCATCTTTAGTTGTCCCGACTAGCGGGTGCAGAAACAAGCCGTCTACTGTTTCTAAGGCGCATTTTTGGATGTATTCGTGGGCACGGTGAATGGGGTTTCTGGTTTGGAAACCGACTATAGTTTTCCATCCTTTTTCGGAGAACAGCATTCTCGATTTCGCCGGGTCAATTTGGTATTGGGGGAAACGGGCGTCTAGTTCGCGTTCTAGCAGCCAAACGTCGCCTGCGAGGTTGACCGGCCCGGCTTGGTCTACTACTTGGACGCCGGGGTGTTTGAGGTCGTCGGTGCGGTAGACGTTGAGGGCTTCTTGTTCTTTGCTGTAGTGATATTTTTCTGCAAGTTCCAAGATGCCTGCAAACTCGCCCGCGGGCGAGTCGAGACGCACTAAAGTTCCTGGTTTCAGGGGGGCAGCGACTTCTTCTGTTACCGATAGGGTGATGGGAACCGACCACGGAATGCCGTTGGAGAGGCGCATTTCTTTGACGACCGATCGATAATCAGCTTCGTTCATGAACCCTTTGAGGGGACTCAGGGCGCCGATGGCGATCATTTGCAGGTCGGAGATCGATCGGTCCGAAAGCTGAACTCGCGGCAAGACTTCTGCTTTAGAGAAAAATTCTTGTCTTTGGTCTAGTGTGGCAATGCGGTTGACCAGGATGCCGCCGTGAGGGGCAATGCGGTCTGAATTCTGGCTCATGTCGATTTGAATTATTTGGTTTTAACTGCCAGAGTACATAGTACCAAGCGCGGGCTGTAAATCTACATTTTTTAATTGTTCTCGACTTGTGCAAAAGGCTGTTGAAGACCCGGCTGAAATCGCTTAACTGCCAACTCGCGCCCTCAAAAATCTCAACTTTCCGCTCAAGTCTGCACTTAAAATTCTGCGGGTTCTCTTCTGGAATTTACGCAGCTAAGGAATGAGAATTAAATAACTTACCATTTTTATGGTTCTTGTGGGATGGGCGGGAGATCCCGTCCAGGAC
>NZ_JADEWV010000161.1 GCF_015207455.1 Microcoleus sp. LEGE 07076 | reverse complement strand
GCAATAATCCTATTAATAAATGCTGTATTAGTGAGTCGATATTATGCTAATTTTTTACCGAACACTTCACTTTTTTTCCTGCTTTTAGAAAAGTTAAATTTGTGAGATATATCTAATTTTTGGTTGGCATCAGTTGACCAAAAATGGTATGATGCCAATAGTGAAGCATTACATCAGGGTGCTTTGCCTCAAAATTTAATGCCAAAAACTAAAGAGTCAAAAGCTCTAGAAAATTAAACTTTTGAAAAGATGGGAAACCAATTTTAGTAATAATGACCGATACTGTTGAACTAGAAGGAAAAACATTTGTAGCCGCTGCGGAGTCGCCTGTAACCGAGTGGCCTTGCGCGATCGCCGATCGACCTCAACCAACACTCACCCTCAAAGACGACGATTTATTTCTGATTATCGACACCCTGGGCAACATTTCAGGGTGTTTAGAAGACGACAGCGTGGCCAGCCTCGGATTGTTTTGCCACGACACGCGCTTTCTGAGCCGCCTAGAATTGCAAATTGAAGGGCGATCGCCAATTTTGCTCAGCAGCAACGCTGAAAAAGGCTACCTGCAAACAGTTTTGTGCTCCAACCCCCGGATTGACGATCGCATCCGCGCCGAAACCATAGGCATCAAGCGAGAAATGGTGCTCAGCGGCGGTTTGTTTGAAGAAATAGAAATCACCAACTTCAACACCAAACCAGTCAGCTTTGAAATCAGTCTCAGCTTCAACTCAGATTTCTTAGACTTATTTGAAGTGCGGGGTTACGGGCGCTCCCAGCGCGGCCAAATCCTGCGCCTGGTGCCCCAAAAAACCAACGGAACATCCCCCGGTGAAGCAGACAAACCAGCCGCGCCAGTGGCCGGCGCTAACGGCAATAGAGAGACTGAAAATCCGGCAACCGAAAACCCAAATCCGCCAATTCCAGCATCAGGAAAAAACCCGATCGAGCGAAAGTCGATCGACCAATATCCCGCCTGCAACCTCCAGGACAATTTAACCCTTGCGTATCAAGGTTTAGACGGGTTGGTGATGGAATCTCGCATCGACTTTTACAACCAACCGCCAGCACTGTTTCAGGGAAACACAGCACTGTGGCGCATCTCCCTAGAATCCCACCAAGCAATCAAATTGGGATATCGGCTCAAAATGCTGACCGACGGCAAACCCATTTCCACAGTCAGCACTCCGGTAAATTTAACTCAAGCCAAAGCAGCAGAACTTTTAGAAGAGCGAGAATGGCTGAGCAAAATTACCAGAATAAACTCGGACAAAAACACCTTTAACCGACTCCTGAAAAGTGCCGAACAAGACATTTATTCTCTGCGGCAAACCTTTGGAGAAGGCAAAGCAATTTCCGCCGGAGTTCCCTGGTTTTCAACATTATTCGGCCGCGACTCCATCATCGCCGCTTCTCAAATATTAATTCTCGATCCAACTTTAGCCAGAGAAACCCTGACAACTTTAGCTCACTATCAAGGCAAAACAGACGACGATTGGCGGGACGAAGAACCAGGAAAAATATTGCACGAAATCCGCCTGGGAGAAATGGCTCGGTGTCACGAAATCCCCCACACTCCCTATTACGGAACAGTCGATGCAACGCCGCTGTGGTTGATGCTTTACGCTGAATATTACGCCTGGACTTACGACAGCGAAACCTTAGATAGTTTGTGGCCGAATGCCTTGGCAGCGATGGAATGGATCGATCGCAAATGTGCAGAAACAGGCTACCTCAGCTATTACCAAAAATCCCAGCGAGGCTTAGCAAATCAAGGCTGGAAAGACTCCGGAGATTGCATCGTCAACCGCTACGGCGTTATCGCAGAAGGAGCGATCGCCCTTTGTGAAGTCCAAGCCTATGTTTACGCTGCTAAACTCCGTCTGGCAGAAATTGCCCGCATCAAAAAACGTATCGATTTGGTCGATCGCTGGAAAGCAGAAGCAGAAAACCTAAAAACCCGATTCAACCGCGATTTTTGGATCGAAGATTTAGATTATTGCGCCCTAGCATTAGACGGCCAAGGCAAACCCGCAGACAGCATTTCATCAAATCCCGGACACTGTTTGCACCTCGGCATTTTGTCGCCAGAAAAAGCTCAAAGCGTAGCAGAAAGATTGCAAGCTCCAGATATGTTTAGCGGTTGGGGAATTCGCACCCTATCGTCAAAATCTCCCGCCTACAATCCCATCGGCTACCACACAGGCTCTGTCTGGCCGCACGACAATGCTTTGACAGCCTTGGGACTGCGATCGATCGGTCGCGTCGAACAAGCTCTAGAAGTAGCTGAAGGCTTATTTGACATGACATTGCTGCAACCCTACGAGCGTCCCCCAGAACTTTTCTGCGGCTACGAGCGCAACAACCCGAGCGATCTCCCCGTGCAGTATCCTGTAGCTTGCTCGCCCCAAGCTTGGGCAACCGGCAGTATGTTTCAACTGCTGCAAATGATGTTAAATTTAGTTCCAGATGCCCCCAACAACCAACTGCGAATCATCGATCCGGCACTGCCAGAATCGATTGACAAACTGTCGCTGCACAACTTAAGAATAGGCTCAACTGTGCTCGATTTAGAATTTGAGGGATCGGGTTCATCAACCGCTTGTCGGGTGATTAAAAAACGCGGTAATTTGCGAGTAATTATCGAAGCTTAAATTTTGTGAGAATTGGGCATAGGTAATTGCCAGCCAATTCCCAATTCGCTTTATTCAGGGGGCGAAAGTCACGGATAGACGAATAGGTGTTTTTGATCTGGCATCTTCTTGCATCTTCCATGTTCCATCTTGCATCTTCCATCTTCCCTAGGGCAATGCGATCGGCTATATTGTATTTGGAAGTGGATTAATTTCTTCTCTGGCGCGGTGCGCTCAAACAGCCGATCGCGCCAGCTTCTAAATCAAGATTGTCCGCCATCAACAACAGCAAGGAAGCGTGGAATCATGTCAAAAATTTTAGTAGTGGACGATGTTCCGAGCGAACTCGAAATCATCTGCCGCATTCTTGAAGATGCCGGAATGCAGGCGATTCGGGCTGGCGACGGCGAAGCAGCGATCGCCCTGATCCGAGAAGTACCCCCGGATCTTGTCGTTTTAGACGTAGTGATGCCGCGAATGAACGGATTTGAAGTAATCAGAGAATTGCGGGGCGATCGCGCCACTGCACACTTGCCAGTAGTATTTTGTACTCATAAAAACACTCAGATCGATAAAGCTTGGGGAACCGATTTAGGTGCCGACGCTTACGTCAGCAAACCCTTTGAACCTCAGCAACTCGTCAACATCGTGCAGCGGCTGCTTTGGCCCTAAACAAAAGATAAAACGTTCAGTAGCTTTCACAAAAAACATCATACCTAGAAACCGTTCGTAAAAACCTACCAAAATCTGGACACAAGTAGAAACTTCTACCACAGAGTAACGAACCTGCAGGTTAAGGCTTTCTTAAGCCTACGTTGGGAGGGTCATGACACCAGAAAATAAAAGCCAGTTTTCTGCCCTGTCGAACTAGGTTAAAAAGTAGTGGCGAAAGGTTGATAAGCCCGTGCCTAGTTCCTAACAAGCCCTCTCAACATTACCGAGGCAAACATTACTTAATTGGATGACAGAAGATGTCAAACTACGTTTTTATCATTGACGCTCAAAAGACACCGATGAATCCGATTCATCCAGCACAAGCAAGAAAATTATTAGAGCAGGGCAAGGCGGCTGTTTTTCGCAGATATCCCTTTACTCTAATTCTGAAACGAGCTATCGAGCGTCCAATTGTTCATCCTCTTACTCTCAAAATCGATCCGGGTTCAAAAGTTACGGGATTTGCTCTTGTAACTGACAGGGATGAGGTTATTTGGGGGATGGAATTGAAGCATCGCGGGCAGCAAATTAAACTAGCTATTGACTCTCGTAGGTCTTTACGGAGAGGTCGGAGAAACCGCAATACACGCTACCGCCAGCCGCGTTTTCTGAACCGTTCGCGCCCTCAAGGATGGTTAGCACCAAGCTTGAAGCATCGGGTTTTAACCACAGAAACTTGGGTCAAGCGCCTGCGTAAATTTGCTCCGCTAGGTGAGATCGGACAGGAGCTAGTTAAGTTTGACACGCAAGCACTAGACAATCCAGAGATTAGCGGGTGCGAATACCAGCAAGGCACTTTGTTTGGCTGCGAGCTCCGCGAGTATTTATTAGAAAAGTGGCAAAGAAACTGTGCTTATTGCGGGATTGAAAATGTGCCTTTACAGATAGAGCATATTCACCCCTTAGCCAAAGGAGGTAGCAACCGCATCTCTAATCTGTGCTTAGCTTGTGAGAAATGCAACATCAAGAAAGGGACAAAATCAATCGAGCAGTTCCTCTCACAAAAGCCCGATCTACTTAAGCGGATATTAGCTCAAGCCAAGCGACCTTGTTTGGATGCAGCAGCCGTTAATGCTACCCGATGGGCATTGTTTAATCGACTCAAAGAAACAGGCTTGCCAGTTTATACAGGTACAGGAGGACAAACCAAATACAACAGGACTCGGTTGGGATTACAAAAAACTCACTGGTTAGACGCTGCCTGTGTTGGTATCACAAAAACGCTGCAAGTCTTAACAGAGCGCATTCTCAATGTCACTGCCACTGGTTTTGGTCCAAGGCAGCGCTGCCAAACAGATAAATATGGCTATCCAATCAAGCATCGTCCATTGCGTCCAATTTTGGGCTTTTGTACTGGTGATATTGTTCGAGCCGATGTACCGAAAGGTAAGTATCAAGGAACATTTACAGCTAGAGTCTGCCCTATGTCGGATGGAAGAGGTGAGTTCATTATCAACAAAAAACGGTTTTCGGTAAGGCTCGATTACTGTAAAGCCATCCATCGCAAAGATGGTTACAGTTATGTCTGATATCTGAACAAAAACGGTAGTAATGTCCAGGTATGGGTAGAGATTATCGAGCAGTTCTTAACCCCGTTTTATGCAAGAAACTGGGTTTCAAAATTTCCTAAAAAATTTACTTTTAATGATAGCGACTGGCCCGGCTCCCAAACCCGGGATTTATTTCACCCAAGCCTTTGATGCCCAAAAACTGCTCCCCAAAAACTCACTTCTGGCGATCGGCTTTGCTGGCAAAGCAAAATCCTAATTTGTAAGCTACACTAAAAGGTAAAAAAACCTGCAATGAAAACAACTGCTCCTCCGGCGGGGAATCAGACAAGTGGAACAAAACAATTTCTCCTCTTCGGTCAAGGAGGCAGTGTGTTCGGCATAGAATTAGAGGCAGTGCGAGAAGTGCTTTCCCTCAACGAACAACCAATTTCCCCGGTTCCCAACACCTTGCCATTTTTGCTGGGATTAACCAACTTGCGCGGCGAAATCTTAGCAGCAGCAGACTTCGGACGGTTTGCCGGTATCGAACCGGTTGACATCCACCACCCCAGCAGCCGCATCTTAGTGGTAGAAGCGCCAGATCCGCGAGACGTGAGATTGTCGAGAATGCGAATGGGATTGGGCGTTTCCCGCGTTGAAGGAGTTTTTCCTCTCAATCCCGATCGAATAGTCTCCGCCATCGATGTCAGCCCCGAACTCGTTCCTTTTCTCAAAGGTTTGTACAATTGCGAAGGACGCTTGCTAATGATAGTCGATGTTGAAGCGATCGCCCATTCTGAACGCTGGTAAGTCATCAGTCATTAGTCATTAGTCATCGGTCATTAGGAACAAGGAAGAATCCGGTGTAAGTCTAAAATCTAAAATCGCTCGCATTTGATTTGCCAATTCTTAATTTGATCATGAAACTTTTAATTAACTCGATCGCCACAACTTTCACCCTGACATTGCCCGACTTCTCTCCATCGCTGCTAGCTGGGCTTGCCAATTGTATTATTTGTGTCTGTTACTTTGCTATTGGCTCATTAATTAGCTTGGGTTTGTGGAGAAACCGCCAAGCCGGATTCGACATCTTCGCGACAACCACAGCAGGCATTTTTTTGAGCTGCGCTTTGGGTCACACCGGTCACGCCACCCAATACCTGGGACTCCCGCACTCTCCGATGATGCAAACCATCTCCGATTGGATAACTGTAATTCCGGCGATCGGCTTTTTAAGCCTGTCCAACCGCTACAGCTTTTTAGTAGGTTCTACCCAAATTCTGCAATCTAAACAAGAAACAGAACAAGCTCTTAGCGAAACTACCCAAAGATTTCAGGCAATCTTCGATCGAGCTTTTCAATTCATCATATTATTGCAGCCAGACGGCACTTTAATTGAAGCAAATCAGACAGCGCTAAAATTGGGCAATTTCCAAGCATCTCAAGTGCTGGGACTGAAATTTTGGTACGCGCCTTGGTGGCCGTCATCCCCAATCAACGAACAGCGCCTCAAAGCCAACATTCAACAAGCCTCCGCAGGCAACTTTGTCCGGGAAGAATACGAAATCACCGGAGCCAACAACCAAATCAGAGTAATTGACCTCTCGTTTAAACCGTTGTTAAATGAAGCAGGAGAAGTATTTCAAATCCTCGCTGAAGGTCGCGACATCACCCAGCGCAAACAAACAGAAGCGCAATTGCAGCAGCTCACCGCAGATTTAGAGCAGCGAGTCAAAGAAAGAACCGAGCAAATGTCGCAAGCCAACGCCCAATTGCAAGAAGAAATTCGCGATCGCACCGCTGTTCAAGAGCAATTAAAAGCCTCTGAACAATTTTTAAACAACATCCTCAACACCATCCCTGACCCGATTTACGTCAAAGACGAACAGCACCGCTGGTTAACATTAAATGATGCCTTTTGTCAATACATCGGTCGCAGCCGATCGGAACTAATTGGCAAAGCTTACCGCGACTTCTTGCCGAAAGAACAAGCAGACATATATGAAGAAAAAAACAAATTAGTTTTTTTGGCAAACGCCAGCAGCGAAACCCAAGAAACCATTACTGAACCAGACGGAAATACCCGTTTTATGTCTGTCAAAAAATCTATGTTTGTAGATGCCTGCGGCAGCAAAGTCCTCGTTTGCGCCATTAGAGAAATCACCAACCGGGTGCGGATGGAAGAACAAATGCGGCAGACACTGGCAAAAGTAGAAAATTCCCAACGTTTGCTGCGAGCAGTAATTGACGCCACCCCAGACTGCATTTTCGTCAAAAACCAAGACAGTCGCTACGCCCTAGTCAATGCAGGTTTCGCCGCCGCCTTTGGCAAAACTCAAGCACAAATTATCGGCAAAGACGATTTAGAACTCGGCATAGAGGCCGATCGAATCTTCGGCAACACCCACGCCCAAACAGCCTCCCACAACCAAATCCAAAACTTCCGCCCCGACAGCCAAAACGCCTACAACCCCAACGACTTCCCCACCTTAGCCGACGGTAAAATACACGTCTTCGACACCCAGAAATTCCCCCTCAAAGACGCAGAAGGCAACATCACAGGCGTTCTCGGTTTCGCCCGCGACATCACGCAAAGCCGCGAATCCCAACAGCAGCTACTGCGGCTCAAAGCGATCCTAGAAGCCACAACAGACTGGGTAGGGATGACAGACTCCCAGCAGCGCAGCATTTATCTCAACCGCGCGGCCAGGGAAATGTTAAAAGTTGGCGAGGAGGCAAATTTAGCCGAAGTCAGCATTTCCGACCTGACATCGCCCAAAAGTGTCGATACTATTATAAACGTCGGCATCCCCGCAGCTTGTCGGGATGGAGTTTGGACCGGGGAGACAATTTGGCAGACTTTAGAAGGCGAAGAAATACCGGTTTCTCAAGTAATTATTGCTCACAAATCCGAGAGCGGAGAAGTTGAATTTATGTCAACGATCGCCCGCAACATCACCAACCGCAAGCGCACCGAAGAAGCCTTGCAGCAAAACTTGCAAATGCTCGACCTCGCCAGCGATGCTTTAATTATTCGAGAACTCGACGGCACGATCGATTACTGGAACCAAGGCGCTGAGAAAATCTACGGCCACAAAAAGCAAGAAGCTTTAGGACAAGTTACTCACAGCCTGTTTCACACGATATTTGCCCAACCTTTAGCATCAATTTCAGCCCAGCTAGAACAGCAGGATTATTGGGAAGGAGAACTGATTCAGACCACCAATTACCAAACCCAAATCACTGTGTTCAGCCGCTGGACTTTGCAGCGCGACGAACAGGGAAAACCCAAAGCAATTTTAGAAATTAACAACGACATTACAGAGCGCAAGCTTGCCGAAATCGAAAACCAAAAATTGATTGCGATTGTCGAAAGCAGCTCAGATTTTATCGGCATGGCAACAATGGACGGAGAGCTAACATACATTAACGCTGCTGGAATTAAGCTAGCGGGATTGCAAAAAATTGAAGAAGTCAAAAGCAAAAGTATGTATGACTTCCTCACACCCGAAAAAACTAAGATTCTCAAAGAAGAGATATTGCCCGCCACTGTACGAGACGGTTTTTGGCAGGGCGAATTCCAGTTTAGAAACTTTAAAACAGGCGAAAACATTCCCGTTGACTTCAACCTATTTACCGTCAAAAACCCAGAAACAGGCGAGCCGGTGGGCGTAGCCACAGTTAGCCGCGACATCAGCGATCGCAAACGGGCAGAAGAAATGCTGCGCGATCGCGAAAGACTGTTCCGAGCCATTTTTGACCAATCGTTCCAATTAGTGGGGCTGCTAGAACCAGACGGCACCGTTTTGGAAGCCAACCAAACAGCCCAGACAGTCGCCGGACTCGGGCGCGAAGACTTCGTAGGTACTCAGTTTGCCGACAATCTGTGGTGGCAAATTTCCCCAGAAGCCAAGCAAAAAGTCGAAGCTGCGATCGTCGCCGCCGCCGCCGGCGAATTTGTCCGCTACGAAGCCGACGTGCTGGTTGCTGGAGGTGCTGTGATGACTGTGGACTTCTCGCTCAAGCCGATCGTAGACGACAGCGGCAAAGTCGTGCTGCTGATTCCCGAAGCTCGCGACATCAGCGATCGCAAAGCCCTAGAACGAGAACTCACATTGCGTCAAGCCCGCTTTGACGCCTTTTTCGCCGCAGCACCGGCGGGAATGTTCATCACAGACGACCAACTGCGCTTCGTGCAGTTCAACGAAAAGCTTGCCGAACTTGGAGGTCAGCCGGCTTCAGCATACATCGGCAACACCTTATGGGAAGTTGAACCGGAAATGGCACCGACCCTCGGCCCGCTGTACCAACAGGTTTTGAGTACCAACGAACCGATTTTAAATCTCGAACTCTCCCACGCTACCACCGCGCAGCCAGATGTGGTGCGGGATTGGCTGTCATCTTACTTTCCGCTACCGGGAGAGGACGGCAAACCCATTGGTATCGGTGCTTTCGTTCTGGAAGTGACCGATCGCAAAGCCCTAGAACGAGAATTAGTTTTGCGCCAATCCCGCTTTGACGCATTTTTCGCATCTGCCCCAGCAGCCATGTTTATTTTTGACGACCAATTGCGGTTCGTGCAAGTCAACGAGAAATTAGCGGAAACCACCGGCGCGTCAGTTGGCGAACACCTCGGCAAAACTCTCAGGGAAGTTATACCCGAAATGGTCGATACTCTACAGCCGATTTTGCAGGGCGTTCTGGCAAACAACCAACCATTGTTAAATATTGAGGTTGCAGGTACAACCGTCAACCAACCGGGCGTAATCCGAGATTGGCTGGCTTCTTACTTTCCTTTAGCCGGAGACAACGGCAAACCGATGGGTGTCGGCGGTGTGGCGATCGAAATTACCGATCGCAAAAAAGCCGAAGCAGAGCGCGATCGATTTTTCACCCTGTCCCTTGACTTGCTTTGCATAGCCGATTTTGAAGGCAAATTCAAGCGCCTCAATCCCGCTTGGGTAAAAACTCTCGGCTACACCGTAGAAGAACTGCAAGACCAATCTTTTCTCGATTTCGTCCATCCCGAAGACTGCGAAAAAACCGCAGCAGAAGCCGGCAAAATAGCCAGCGGCGCCGAAACAATGGCTTTTGAAAATCGGTATCGGTGCAAAGACGGTTCCTACAAATGGCTGTCGTGGAAAACGCGACCTCTAGCCGAAGAAAAGATTATGTATGCAGTCGCCCGCGACATTACCGAAAGCAAACAGGCGATCGCGCAACTCCAAGAAACAACCGCCCAATTAGCCAGTTCCGAAGACGAATTTAGACAACAAAGCAATCTCTTGCAACTGCTAATAGACAGCATTAGCGACGGCGTAGTTGCTGCCGACGAAAAAGGTAATTTTGTGTTGTTCAACCCCGCCGCTGAAAATATCTTCGGCTTGGGTTCCACAGATACTCTCCCCAACGAGTGGTCGGGAAAATACGGCTTATTTTTGCCAGATAGCGTCACTCCCTATCCCGCAGATGACATACCTTTAGCCCGCACAATTCGAGGAGAATCAGTAGACGAAGTAGAGGTTTTCACCCGCCACGCAGCCCAGCCGGAGGGTTTGTGGGTAAAAATTAGCGGCAGGCCGCTCAAAGACGAAACGGGAGCAATCAAAGGCGGCGTAGTCATTTGCCGCAACGTCACCGAAGAAAGAGCATCGCAGCAACAGATGCAGCAGTTGGCCCAGACACAGGAACGCTTGCTGCAAGAACTCAAAACGCGGCAAAATGCTCTAGACGAAGCTGCGATCGTCAGCGAAACAGACCTCAAAGGCACGATCGTCTACGTCAACGAAAAATTTACTCAAATCTCCGGTTACAGCATAGAAGAACTCCTCAATCACAACCACCGGATTATCAATTCAGACTACCATCCCAAATCATTTTTTCAAGAAATGTGGCTGACAATTTCTCGCGGCTTGGTGTGGAAAGGCGAAATCAAAAACCGCGGCAAAGATGGCTCGTTTTACTGGGTTGATTCGACGATCGCCCCAATTTTTGACACCAGCGGCACAATTGTCAAATATATCGCCATCCGCTTTGACATCACCGAACGCAAAGAGGCAGAAGAACGGCTAGAAAAATTAGCCGCAGAACGCAAAGCAGAAGCCGATTCTCTGACTCAACAAGTCCTCAAAATGCTGGGAGAAATTAAAGGTGCGGCTCAAGGCGATTTGACTGTCAGGGCGGAAGTTACGAACGATGTTTTAGGTGCTGTGGCCGACTCTTTCAACTTCTTAATCGGTTCTCTGCGGAAGGTGGTAACGGGAATTCAAACTTTAGCCGAACAGGTAACATCTGCCACCGGCGAGTCAATTAACAATACCAGCCAACTCACCCAACAGGCGGAAGTTCAAGCAACAAAAATATCTGCCATCATGCGCGAAATCGAGCGGATTGTGAATTCGATCCGCGACGTGCGAGATGTTTCGGTGCGCGCCGAAACAGTCGCCCAGCAGTCTTCTCACACCGCAGAAGCAGGTGGCGTTGCGGTCGATCGCGCTGTCGAAGGCATTAACGAGCTACGATTGACGATCGCCTCTACTTCCAAAATGATGAAACGTTTGGGCGAATCTTCGCAGCAAATCGGCAAAATTGTCACTTCGATTTCTCAACTTGCCTCCCAAACCAACTTGTTAGCTCTCAATGCTACTATCGAAGCGGCGCGCGCGGGCGAACAAGGTTTGGGTTTTGCGGTTGTCGCCGAAGAAGTGCGAAAACTCGCAGAAAGATCGGCCGGCGCGACTGAAGAAATATCAGAAATTGTCGGTACAATTCAAGAAGAAATCAGCCGCGTCATGAAGGCAATGGAATCGGGGACACTGGAGGTAGTGGAAGGCACTAAGCTAGCCAGCGAAGCTAAAACTCACCTCAATGCTATCATCGAAGTTAGTCGAGAAATGAACGCTCTGGTGCAGAATATTACTCGCGCATCTGCTAAGCAAACTGTTTCGGCTGAGGAAATTTCTAAGAGTATGCAGCAAGTCAACGAAATTGCTAATACGACTGCCCAAAAAGGTTCAGATGTAAAAGTATCCTTGGACGATTTATCTGGTTCAGTTGACAAATTGCAAAAGTCGGTGGCAAATTTCCGTTCGTAATTTTAGAACCGCGACTTATTGAAGAAGTCCGGGTTCTGGGTATTGTGGCAGTGTGCGATGATGAATGGTAAGATGGATGAGTATTAGGATCGTGAATTAAATAATTTAGACAAGTTTGTGGGACAGGCTCTCCCGCCCATCCCACAAAAACAATAAAGATTGCAAGTTATTTAATTCTCATTCCCTAGAAATATTTTTAGGGTGCGGCTATCGTGTTTGAGATTGAGTTTACAGACCAAGCGATTGAGGATTTGCAGTGGTTTAAGAAACACGAACAGAATCTAATTGTTGACGGTATTGAAGCCAACCTTTGTTATGAACCCACTACCGAGACGCGCAACCGGAAACCCCTGCGCCCAAATAATACAGCAGAATGGGAATTGAGAGTGGGGGTATATCGCGTTTTGTACAAGGTTGACAAGCAAGTTAAAATTGTCAGTATAGAGCGCATAGCTGCAAAGCCGGGAAATAAATACATATTTCAAGGAGAAGAGGAAGAACTATGATGAACTGGGATTATCGAGTATTTTTTGAGGATGGCGGGTACACAATTCGCACGGTGTATTATGATGATCAAGGTGCGGTCGCAGCCTGCTCTGAAAAAGAAACCGCACCTTTTGGAGAATCAGTGGAAGAACTTCAAGAAGAATTAAACCAACTCCTTGCTGCTCTAAAAAAGCCACTTATTTCTGCTGGCGATGTGCCGCCTCCAAGCGATCGCCCGAAGGCAAAAAGAGGAAAATCATTGCAATCCGTCCGGCAACAACTTGGCTTACAATCGGAAATAACGAAAGAAAGTTCGTTGAGTTCAAGCGATTAGCCAATAACCGAGGTTATCGGTAAGAGTTCAAAACTACTGGCTGCTTGTCTTAATCTATATATGAATGATGACGATTTAAACGAATTAATAGATGCTTTTACCGGAGAAACCAGCGAGTTTCTCCAGTCAATGGAGACTCACCTGCTGGCGATGGAAGGTAGCGGGTTACAACAACGAGAAGCGGCAGTGAAAGAAATGTTTCGGGCGGCTCACTCGATTAAAGGTGCGGGTTCGATGTTGGGCTTTCAAAACGTGTCTACCGCAGCTCACACGCTGGAGGACTGTTTTGTCATTTTGCGCGATCGCACGGACTTGTCGGCGCTGGAACCGAGCACTGTAACAGTTTTGCTGCAAGGGGTGGATACTCTCAAAAAAATTGCGGCCGAGTCGATTCAGCACTCGGATGTTACAATTCCAGATCAAACGGCAAACTTGGAGGATCTCGCCCAAATTTACGCCGAGTTCGAGGCCGAGTACGGCAAGCCAGAACCGCCCCCAGTTCCCACAGCCAGTCGATCGGCAGCCCCGGAAACCCTGAAACTGATTTTTGAACACGAATTGCCGCCTGTTTTCAATCGCTTGGAAACTGAGCTTTCCCAAGCTTCTGAGGCAGATTTGCCAAAAAGCGTCACCGCCCTCAACCAGGTTTATTACCAACTCTCCGGCTTGGCTGGAATGCTACAATTGCCGGATTTTGGGAAAGTCGCCGAACCCCTCAGAGACTTGATCGACTCCCCAGATTTGACTTTAGAACGTTTGCAGTCCGAGGGTTGGACGATCGCCCAAAACTTGCAAACCGCACGAGAGCAGCTACTCGCAGGAAGGGCGATCGA
>NZ_JADEWV010000160.1 GCF_015207455.1 Microcoleus sp. LEGE 07076 | reverse complement strand
TTCGAGGGTTTACTGGGATGAGAGATTTTGAAATAGAACACTATAATATTAGTTCCCAGAAGTGGTACGGTAATCTGTATAAACAATTTAAGAAAAAACTTGTAATTTCTGAACAATATTTGGAGAAAATGTTAAAATCCAAATTTACTAAACATTTTTATAGTTCGTCTCAAATTGATGAGTTTTATAGATGTGTTCACAAGTAAAAGCTCTTAAATCTCAGTGACAAAATGAATTTATAATATTAGTGAAGCAATTTTTATATCAGGAGATTGCATAGTACATTTTGTTTGTAATAATATTTCTATATATTCAGGAGCGGCTCATATCTTTATGTTAATGTAGGTTAATATTGGATTTGTGATGGAGAATCAAGCGATGAGTGCAGGTCAGTTGCTAAAGCAGGCTAATCATTTGAAGCGGGCTGGGAATTTAGATGAGGCGATCGCACTTTATCATCAGGCGATCGCAATTAATCCCGATTTTGCTTGGACTTATTACGAGTTAGCAGATGCTTTGGTTAAATCTAATCAGATCCAGGAAGCTATTGTTCACTACCGTCATGCTGTAGATTTAAAACCTGAACAAGCCTTGTTTAAAAAGACATTGAATCAATGTTCAGATTTGGTAGCAATACCTACCGAGAGTTGTGAGACGCGAGAAAACAGGAAACTTAATATTGAGCATAATGATGAAAATAGACCCATGTTTGTTTCCTACTCATGTTGTCAGAGATATTTAAGCCTGCTCAAGTCCTGTCTGCTTGATGATATTTATGGTTCAGAGGTTTCTGTTTCTAGTAACCGGAAAGAAAGAGCAGGAAAAAAAGCAACAGCGTCAGAAGTAGAAAATGGTAGATATTGGCCCAGTAGAGCACATACAATGATTGGTCGGAAACGATTAGATAACATTCAGTATTGTGTTGAAAAGGTTATAGAGAATAAAATTGATGGTGATTTAATTGAAACTGGGGTTTGGCGGGGTGGTGCTACAATCTTTATGAAGGCCATATTAGAAATATTTAATGTTAAAGATAAAATAGTTTATGTAGCTGATTCTTTTGAAGGATTACCAGAGCCAGATGCGGAAAAGTATCCTGTAGACAATGGGGACGAACATTTTAAAGTAGATTTTTTAAAAGTAAGTTTGGATGAAGTCAAGGAAAATTTTTTAAAATATAATTTATTAGATGATCAGGTAAGATTTATCAAAGGTTTTTTTGAGGAATCATTAAAAAAAGTGGAAATTGAGAAAATTTCCGTGTTGAGGCTTGATGGTGATATATATAGCTCCACTATTCAAGTCTTAAATTATCTGTATGACCGAGTTGCTGTTGGCGGATATATTATTGTGGATGACTATGGTCTAAAAGGCTGTAGAACAGCAGTAGATGATTTTAGAAAAAAGAGAAACATAACAGAAAACATGATTAAGATAGACTGGACAGGAGTATATTGGCAAAAAACAAGTTTGTAGTTTCTGTCCATAAAAATTAAGTTTTAAGGGAGGTTAGAGATCATTCGGAGTGCAATTACGTTTTAAGATTGATTGATAATTAGAGTTATTAGGCAAAATAAAAAATGAGTATAGGTCAGTTATTAAAGCAGGATAATCAATTCAAGCATGAAGGAAAAATAAATGAGTAAGTAACTAGCATTTATTCAAGGCCCTTATTCCAAGCTATTTCTATTTTATTTGTAATATTAATCAAGCTATTATTAACAACTGATAGCATCGCATACCTTAAGGTTTTATTACTGATCCAAGATATATCCATGTATTGATTAACTATTTCCTCATAATTTTGAGATAAAATTTCAGAGGTAGGGTTGAGGTTAGTGACAATAGTTAATCCCGTTGGTTTAGTAGCTACTGTAAACACCTCTAAATCTGGTCGGTATTGTTTCAGAATAGGTACAATTTTCCAAATATCTCCGCTCCAAAATTTAGTTACACGCTTCCGTTGAGAAGTAATACAGTCTATGGGCAGACTATCATGAAAACATATAACGGTTTTTCTATGGCTGTGTTTTTCCAAATTAATAAAATCTTTCAGGGCCTGTTCAAATAAATGTAATCCATCTATAAAAGCTAAATCTAAAGGCAAGTTGTTAAGTTCTGACAGTAAATTATATTTTTCAAAAAAATCATCACTAGGCAAGGCAAAAATTTTTATGTGCTCAGGAATATAATCATTTAAGACAGGTGTAGGATCAATGCCGATGGAAAAAGTAGATGAACTAGCCAATTTTAGGGAAGTCCCATATTGAATACCTATTTCTGTATAACTGTTTGGCTTTAACCATAAATGTAAATGTTTTAGGATGTCAAGATAATCCACTCCAGGAAAATTCAATTCACTCATACAATGATAAAATTGAGGATTTTTTGGAAAGTTTAAATCTTCTGCCTGAGATACTACATTCCAATTGGCGTGAATTATATCCAGAATTTGTTCAAGAGTATCACATTGGAGAGAGCTTAAAGAAATATTTAACTTTTGAACTATTTTTTCTATGAGTTTAATAAAATCACTATAGAGATTGATATGTTGATCATTTGGATATAATTTTAGAGCTTCATTCATATCATATTTAGCATTATTTAAATTACCTATTTTTATATACAAAAAAGCCCTAGACAAATAGACATAGGCATTTTGGGAATTAAGAGTTAAGGCTTTATTATAGTTAATTAAAGCTTGCTTAAAATTTCCTTGACGAATAAAAAAATCTCCCGACCCAAGATAGGACTTATACAAGTACAAGTTAGGTTGATTTTTTTTAGATTTATTAAAATATTCAAATGCTTTATCTGATTCACCTTTTTTTAAAAATAAATATCCTAATTTAAGACAAAAAAGGCTTGAGCTAGGATTTAAATTAATAGCTTGATAATACTTTTCAATAGATTCATCTAAATTTCCTTGGGACTCTAAAATTTCTCCTATCCCATAATAAGCCATGGGGAAATTAGGATTTAATTTAATAATTTTGTGATATAAAACGAGCGCTTCATCTAATTTACCTTGTCTCTTGAATTGATTGGCTTGTTTGATTAAATCACCTGTAATCATTTGCTTTTTTCCAATGCTTAAAAATAATGAACATATACTATCATGGCTATAATAGCATATCTTGGCTTTATTCTCCTAAGTCAAAAGCTGGTGTCATATAGCAACCGCCAAGGCGGTTAAGACGCAAAGCGCCAGCTCTCCTCAATGGCATCTCGTAAACAATCAAACTGCTCCAGTTGTTTACGTATACGACTTTTTAACCAAGACCAGCATAGCTCAATTTTGTTGAGGTCGAGGGAATAGGGCGGTAAATACAGCAATGTACACTCCGCATTTTGGATCAATTGCTCAATTTGCCCGCCTTGATGGAATACTGATCTCGTCGGCTATGCATAATCTCTTCTTCCAAGAGTTGGGCCATCTCCACTTGGGCTTTATCTCCATGAGTTTGGGCGAATTATCAAAATTTTGCCCAGTCGATAATTTTATGACCATTGCCAGGGGGTTGATTTGGCAAAGCTTGAAAATCCCCTGTTTCCGCTTGTCGTTTCAGCCATAAACTGATCGTGGGTAGTGCCCTGAAGGAAAGGATAGAGTAAGTTACTATTAGAGAGAAGTGTTTATCATAGTGTGATATGACAGTAGAGATTCCCCATTGTCCTAATTGTGGCTCAAAATAAGTTAGTCGTAACGGTCAAACTCGGCATGGCAAACAAAACTATAAATGTCGAGAATGTGGTCGTCAGTTTGTTTTAAATCCGGCATGGAAACCTATTACAAAAGAACTGCATGAGTTAATGTCACGGATGCTACTTGAACGTATTTATCAGGCGGGGATTGCTCGGGTACTTCAAGTGTCAGAAGATACAGTGCAGCGATACGTTAATAGCCAAGCGGCTGCTGTTAAGAAGCAAGTGGAGGTGACTCCCAAGGAAAAAAAGCGCTTGAGTGTTCAGATGGATGAGTTATGGTCATTCGTTGATAGTAAAGGAAATCAGCAGTGGGTCTGGCTGGCATTGGATGCCCAGACTAGGGAAATTGTTGGTGTACATATTGGAGATCGTAGCGCAGTATCGGCTCAAGCTTTATGGAATTCAATGCCACCAGTGTACCGTCAGTCGGCAGTAATTTATACCGACCATTGGAGTGCTTATGATTCTGTATTGCCAAGCATTCGTCATCGGAGTGTAGACTCTCGATAGTGGTTTTACTAGCTATATCGAGCGCTTCAACTGTACTATTCGACAACGAGTGTCTCGATTGGTAAGAAAGAGCTTAGCCTTCTCTAAAAAATTAGAAAATCATATTGCTGCCATTTGGCGCTTTGTGCATCATTACAATGCTAATTTACAACTCTAAACGCCTACTTTCTTTGAATTCAGTTTAATTCTCTTGATCCTTTCCTTCAGGGCACTACCTGATCGTGTTGCGACTAATGTTGAATAGAAAACGTGCTTCTGTAATCTTCAAGCCATCAAGCTTGATGGCTTGAAGAAGCGCATGACAAAGGTAATAAATATAGGGTTGGCAAATGAGTTTTGCGTTCGCGCTGCCAAAAAACCTACTTACAGTTTATGCCCTAACCGCGTTGGCAGTTGCTAAGTAAATGGACAGAATTAATTACACACTGATTCTTTGCTAGACAAGGCTTGTAGCCCATAGTTTTGTGTAATTAATTGTGTCCTACTACTTATACTAGCTGAACTGTGCTATCGTTGTATTGATAAATACTGTAGACTGTAAAAATCAAGTGATAAATAAACAATTTAATGCTTCTGAGCAGGATAAGATTGCTCAATATTGGTCACAAAGAAGTTTAAACGCAGGAAGACGGTGGAATTGGTGGTCATGTCGCCAAGTGATTCGATATCTTAATCGTCGAGTTTGTGGTTTAGAACTAAATGGATTTAGTCAGGGTCTTTGTTATCGAGCTAAAGATATCCTAGGGAGCAAAAAACTAGATGTGGGGGTTTCAATCGGTTGCGGTATAGGAGTAAAAGAAATGAACTTAATCCGGTGGGGCTTAGTGAATAGAATGGTTTGTTTTGAATTGTCTGAAGAAAGAATCCGGCAAGCTGAAGAAGAAGCAAAAAAGCGTTCATTATCACAGTTTATTGAGTTTCGGCGAGAAGATGCTTTTCAATCTGTAGGTAATAGTGAAAAATTTGACTTAGTTCACTGGAATAACTCTCTTCATCATATGCCAGACACTTGTTTTGCTATCGAGTGGAGCAAAAAAAAATTAAAACCAGGTGGTTTGTTTATGATGGATGACTATGTAGGGCCAAATTATATTCAATTTTCTGATGAATGCTTAAATTTGGGTAGTTTAATTCGTAAGAAGTTACCTAAAAAATATTTGCTCCATCCTGCCTCCTCTCCAGAAAATATTCACTTTTTAGATACTCAATGTCAGCGCCCGGAATTATCTAAAATAATTGCAAAAGACCCTTCTGAAGCTATTGATTCAGAAAATATTTTAGTGGGAGTGAAAAAAGTATTTCCTGATGCTGAGATAGTACATACAGGCGGTGTTGTTTACTTTGCAGCATTACCTCCTTTGTATGCTAACTTTGATCCAGAAGATGAATTTGATACAGGCTTGTTAGAATCTCTTTTATTGATTGACGAATTATACACCAGCCTTCACCCAGGGGAAACATTGTATGCAACAGCATTAGCAATTAAATAATTGCTAATGCTGTTGCAAGGAGCTTCTCAAATGGTTTTTCAGTACATTATATGCTAAATTCTTAGTGAAACACTAATTCAGTAAGCATCGGGATTGAAAGTATATATTTAATGGCCACCTAGATAATATCTCATAAACCTAACTTCTATTTGTTTAGCTAATTGTTCAGGAACACTAATTTTTCCAGTGCCACGGGTGGCTTCAACAATAATCAAGTTTGAGAGATTATTTTTTTTCCTAGACTTACCATGACGCTCCAAATAAGTCAATGCAGGAGTGTCACTTTTTCCATAATCAAAACAAACTATCTGTTCGTACCCCAGTTCACTTAGTAGATATTCTAAAAATTCTTGAGAATATAAAAATTGATGTCCCCAACCATGAAAGGCTCTATTAATATTAAAAGTTCCGTCTACTTTAGCATGAGTTGGGGCATCATTTACGGGAAAATGGGAGTCTACAACCCAAGCAAGATTGGGTGTCGTTAAGCGAATTTTGCCACCTAGTTTTAGGCTGTTACCCGATGAAACTAAAAAATTAATTGCTCCGTCTAAAGGTAAATGCTCTAAAAAATGTTCTCCATAAACAAAGTCAATATCTTGAAACGGCCATGTTTTGGTAACATCCATCACTGTATCTATACCCTGAAAAGAGCGAATATCGACATTCCACCAGTCAGGAAAGATATTTTTGGGACCACATCCAACATGAACTTTCTTGATCCCATTTGGGTCATCTGGCCCTAAACGCTTTCTAACATCCCAATATAGAGCGTTTTCCTCCGTAATTATCACTTGATAGTTTTTACAGTCTTGACTCAGAATAAAATCAACTTGATACTCCTGTGACTCCTCAGAGGATAATAATTTTATTTTAAAAGTCACTTCTCCCAAAGATTTTATCCCCCAGATAAAAGTGTCACAAGCTCTAATTTTTTGCTGGGGGTGTTTTACTCCTTGTTCTTCATCTTGATTCTCAGGAATCGGAGCTTGCAAAAACTCAGGTAAATACCCAATAACCTCAACTTCAAAAGGAGTGCGATTATGAAAAATGACTGACTTCCATGAAAGGTTCAATTGTGAATTACTCATACTAATTGCTTTAGCCAATAATTGATGTATTTTATTATAAACTTTTTTTCTAAATAGGAAAATTATTTCTGGCCACTTGTTAAATTGTGTGAGCAGGTTTCATGAACAACATATTTTAACTTTTCTCGGGTTACAACCGGAGAAAACCTCATATTGTAAAGCTTACGTCCATTTGCTTTCATTTCTGTAATCCGCTTAGAATAATGGCGGAGTTCTATACAGAGTTCAGCCAACCCATCCCAGTTTCCAACTTCTATTGTAAGACAGTATTTACATTCTGCCCAGTCAATAAACTCTCCTCTTGGCTCACAAACGGGTATAGATCCAGCTACCAAGGCATAAACAAAGGACAGAGGAATTTGTGAATTTACACCAACAAATCCATCTTCTTGCCAGAGTACGCAAAGATCTGTACCTTTCATCGTTTCGATCATTTGATTCTGATTGGTGGGTTTCATAACTTTTATATTTTCAGAAGCAAGATCAATATTCTGTTGGTTAGACTCAGAAACGTTTACCATACTTATATCTTGTAATAATAAGATTTTTACCGCAGGATTTTGAACCTTTTTATAAAAATCAAGGATTTGATTTTTAATTAACCCGATATCAGCTTTCAATAAAAAGCCAATAGTAATCTCTCCATCTTTAAAACCTAATTGATTTTTATACTTCTTATTGTTCGTACTTAAAGGTTTAGCTGTTGTATCTAAAATTGTAGGACCGATAGGGATTGCTTGTAAATATCCCTTTTTTAAATCTATCATTTCACTAAGCAAAATAGGGATATTTTCTTCAAATTTAATTGATATTTCTCTGAAACTAAAGGGAGGAAATAGCTGACTCCTTTGAAAAGAACGTTCAAGATTAGTTGGTAACAAACCATCTTTAATTCTGTTACCCTCTGCTAGGCGTAAATACTTCAACAATTGGTGATAGAAGTTATCATACATAATTAAATGCTTGTTTTTGTTATAGAGAATTTTTACTGCAGTTGTTATAGCTATGGAGACTAGGGAAGAATCAGTGGTTAGGAGAATATCTCCGGTGATTTTTTTGCTCATTTGGCTAAGTAAGTTGAACCCTACCGAATTTTGCATCAATTCCTCAATGGATGTGTATTCTTTAAATGAGGTTAAACTGAGCCATTCGATATTACAATTCAATCCATCTGGCTTCAACAGCTTTGTAGTGTTTGAATTATGCAGCAGAACTAAAAGCTGGACTTCAAAATCTTCAGATAATATTTTGGCCACTGCTAAAGATTTTAACCAGATTTCAGAGGTTTGATTAGAAGTAAGTATTGAAATTGTGGGCTTACAAGACATTAATATCTTGAGTGATAACTGCCCTTTTTCTACAGAACTTAAAATTTTGTTTTGAACAAAGCTTCTCACATCCAAATGAAAGAACAACTTAGTCACTTGGTTCCAAGCTGTACTGCGACGATAAAAAACAAGATAATTTTTAATCATAAGGGGCGGGAATAAGAGTGTATATCTTAATATCAAGTCCCAATCTTGTAGACGAACTAAACTTTCATCAAAACCACCGATCCATTCATAGAGAGAGCGACGGTGTACAAAACTATTTAAGTCAATAAAATTCCTATCTAATAATTGATAATAATCAAAAGGCTTGTAGCATAATTTTTTTAGTTCTAAGCGAGCTAGATTAAATTCTGTATCCAAATATCCTGTATAGCAACACATTGAGTGTGGCTGTTTCTCTAGAGTTTGAATACAAATCCATAAGTATTGAGGATGCCATAAATTATCCGAATCTAGATAGGAAATGTATTTTCCTTGAGAAAAACGTACCCCTACGTTACGAGCTACAGAACCATTGGCTTTTTTAAGTTGTAAATAATGAATCCTGGGATCTTGAAACTGTTCTACTATTGCTCTTGTATTATCGGTGCTACCATCATCGCACACAAACAATTCCCAATTTTCATAAGTTTGCTCAATAATACTCTGAATTCCCTCCGCAATAATGTAGGAACGATTGTAGGTTGGCATAATAATAGAAACTACGGGAATTTCCTGATCATAAAAATTATAAATAGACAATAAATCTATCAACTTACTTTCACTATTAATAAACTCAGAAATTAAATCTTGATAGTTTGGAGTTTGCCTCGAAAGTTGCCAGACAGACTCATAAAATAGTGATTGATTGGGTGAATGGGTTGTACGAAGCCCGTTGGCTAAACCATCTACATTAGAATCAAAGTATTGCTGTTGAATAACATCAGCTTTTTTAGAGGGGTTGTTGTAGATGTTGATAGTTTCAGTTGCGTTTAAGAGACTTCTGAGATTTTGATTTTTCTGTTGAATTTTTTGAATTTTTAAAACACTCTCAATAAACTGTTTGGCTCGATGATCAAAAGTGTGATTTTTTATGACACTATCTTGCGCTGTTTTAGCTTTTCGGTGCCGCTCATCAGGATTATTTTTGTAATAAAGTATTTTCGTTACGAGTTCTTGAGGGGACTGATAGATTTCTATACAATCTCCCAATACTTCTTCTAAACCCCTAACTGGATCAGAGATAATAAATGTTCCGCAAGCACTGGCATCAAATAGTCGATTAGACAGAAATCCTTCTTGACGCATTGTGTCCCAATGATCATTAAGAAGAATTTGACATTTGCTATAATATTTATGAAGTTGCTCGTTGGGTATATGAGTACCTTTGATATATTTTGAATCTATAAATTTCTCCCAGAATGTTCCATATACAGCCACCTCTATATCGAATCCAATTACATCTCGAACAATAGGTCTAAAAACATTTCGGGAATTTCCCACAAATAAGATTTCTGAATTAGCTATGTTAGTGGGATAGGCAGGATAAAATAAATCTATATCCGTACATTGATACATACAAGAAACTGGTACAATGACTTGCTGTGATAATTTTTCAGCATAGTGTTTAGAAGCCACAAAAATGTGATCAAATAAAGCTAATTCTTCGAGAGGAATGCGATCAGGATGGCTAATTATCCATAACAAATTGATTTGATGTTTTTTGGGTTGATATCCATGCCTACCTCGCAGAACAATAACAATATCGTCATCATCTGATAAATGGGTGGCCCATGTATCTTGACAATCAACATGAGCATAGTGTCCTTGTCGCTCAAAAGCCCGCTTTAAAGCATGAGCGAAATGGAAATCCCCCCACACGTGAGATTGACTTAAATTAGGCACAGATGTTTTTATGCTGATTTTGTAAGTCTGTATTTGATGAGGAGGATTTATACTATCCCAATCTTCTGTTTGTGTTTTAACTATTTCCTGAACAGTGGGTAATTGTTCTTCGTTCTCACCCTTAGCTGATTTGTTGTTAATTTCCGCTAATCTAGGTTCATTTTCAGTAATATCTGGATCATTTTTTTTTGCTTCTTCCTGCTTTTCAGATTGCTTCAATAATTGGGCTAAACTAGAAGAAGAAAAAGTGGCTGACGGTTTCAACCGAATTGCTTGACGGAATGCCTGTTCTGCCTCATCCAACCTTCCTAGCTTCCAGAGAACTTCCCCTAAATTATGATGCGATAAATAAAAATTAGGGTTTTGAGCGATCGCCCGTCGATAAGCCACCACCGCCTCTTCTAACTTTCCCTCTCTTAACAGTTGATTCGCTTGCTGAAAGGCTGTCACCGTCATGGGTTTTATACTCTAAAAAATAAGGGTTGCTAGTCGGGGCTTTAGTCAACGTCAAACATCTTATCAGAATTTCCACATTGAAACCGACAGGGGCGATTGGCAGCACGACGATTAACCCACTCAAAAGTTCCGAGGTTCTACCGAAAGCTGTTCACGGTTCAGCAAATCTGTCTTCACAGTCTGCACAAACACTTTAGAGCGCTCCAAATCAGCTTGAATCCTTTGTAATTTTAACTGTATGCCATCTACCCCTGACTCCGCATCCTGTTGAGGCAGGGGAACCTCCACAGTAGAGGATTCACATCCTAATTTAACCGTTACTTCTGCCATCTTAGCAAGGCTTTGATCCCGCAAAATCGAATATACAGTTAACTCGTCGTGCTGCTCAATCACTCTGCTCAAGTCTAAAATTGCCTGAAATCCACTAATTCCCGCTTCTGAAGCTTGGGGATAAGTTTGGGCCACATCAGGACGAGGAACATTCACCGGAATAGTTTTCAGCACTCTCCCCTGATGAATCACTTCAACGGCGATCGCGGGAGACATTTTCCCCAGAACCCAACCCCGAAACTCAACGGCCCCAACATCAGTTTGAGTTCCTGTTTCTGGTGCATCGAGATTAAACGCTAGTAACCCTTGAGATTCTGCGAGGGGGACACTAAGCACTTCTACAACGTCAATCATTTTTTTCATTTCAGATTGCTCAATCCTGAGTTAATTGGTTCCTTAAGCGTAGGGCCGATGATTCCAGAGAGACGGAGGATTTTACTGTTCAGTTGATACCACTGGGGGATGCCAGAGGGAGCGAGACTTTAGTACAAACCAGAGAGACAGAGGGATCTAGGATTAAGTTTACACCCTACCCTCCTAGGGATGTTTCTAATTCGTCGGCCGCCAATTCTCGTCCTCCAATCTGATACCGCTATCTTGACAAGCTCTAGTTAAGTGAGGGCTGTAGTAAGGGTCATTATCAATATACTTTTGCCACCTGCTTTCCATCAGCTTCGATTCCTTGTTCAGCCGCTCTTTCTTTGCAGGCGAGTCCTCGTAACCGCGACTTTTAGACTCGTGGTGGTAGAGAACTACGTGAGGTAGGTAAATATTGCGGTACCCTTTCTCCAGCAGTTTCAAACACAAATCCACATCATTGTACGCCACTGTTAGCTCTTCGTCAAACCCTCCAACACTTTCAAATACTTCGCGCCGGCACATCAAACACGCAGCAGTTACCGCTGAAACATTGTTCATGCCTACCACATTCCCGAAATACCCCGGTATCGATCGCGGCATATGATAATAACTGTGACCTGCCACACCGCCACCAAGTCCCATCACCACTCCCGCGTGCTGGATTTTGTTATCTGAGTATATCAACAAATTGCCCACAGCCCCGATCGAACTTCTCTGAGATTGCTCAACCATCGCGTCAATCCAATCGGGAGTAATTACCTCTGTATCGTTGTTCAAAAACAGCAAGTAATCTCCCTCAGCTTTGCTAGCCGCGTAGTTGTTAATCTTCGAGAAATTGAACGGAATATCTAGGCGATAACTTTTAAACCTCGCTGATTCCTTCGCCGTCCATTTAGCCAGAATTTCCGCCGTGTGTTGCTCTTGACTGCCGTTGTCGATGACGATAACTTCGTAGTTGGGATAGACACTATTAGTAAAGATAGACTCCAAGCAATTGTCCAAAACATCGCCTAAATCCCGCGTCGGAATAATGATGCTTACCCGCTTGTAATCCGCAATCTTGTAACGGGCAATAAAGTGTCCCAAAAAGTAGGGAACGCCTTCAATCCTTCCCGGTTCGCCCCGGCGTTCGATCGCCTCTTGCAAAGCTTTTTGCCCTGCATCATAGGCGTATGGTTTAGCATCTACACCGCCAGCAGCCGAACCCGCGTGCATTCTCCAGTGGTAAAGAATTTTAGGAATGTGAAAGATTTTGTCAGTTTTTTCAGTAAACCTCAGAACCAAATCGTAATCCTGAGCTCCCTCAAAACCCGCTCTAAAACCGCCGATTTCATCGATTAAGTTTTTTCTGTAAGTTCCCAAATGGCAAGTGTACATCCGAGACAAAAATGAATCGGGGCTCCATTCTGCCTTGAAAAA
Organism: Microcoleus sp. LEGE 07076; assembly: GCF_015207455.1. GTDB lineage: Bacteria > Cyanobacteriota > Cyanobacteriia > Cyanobacteriales > Microcoleaceae > Microcoleus. Next base: position 1,019 of record NZ_JADEWV010000160.1, on the reverse strand, counting down.
AGGATTTATCAGTTCCTTGTCTTCGTAAATCTTATCTTCATCCGAATAAATCATGTCCGCTTCCGGGTGGCGGTTCAGCAGCAGCACCACTTCATACAAAGCCTCCGGTGCCAGCGTATCGTCGTGGTCTAATAGAGATATAAATTCACCCGTCGCCAACTCCAAAGCAGAATTTGAACTGTGAGAAATGTGACCGTTTTTGGTTCGATAAACTACTTTAATCCGGCTATCTTTGGCTGCATATTCTTGCAAAAATCGCTTGACATGAGGCGCGGTTGATGCGTCGTCAGCAATGCACAGTTCCCAGTAGGGATATATTTGATTGACAACTGAGTCTATAGCTTCCCTAAGATAATTCTCTGGCGTGTTGTAGACTGGCATCACAATGCTAATCAGCGGCTTGTAGCTAAAGATTTCTAATGTTTCAGCCATCTTCCGCAAATCAGCTTCTCTGGGGCTGTGCTTGGCGCGCCACTTGGTATAAGCTGGGTCTTGACCGAGGAATAGCGAATCTCGCAAGTTTTGATAATCCAAACCAAAAAGTTGTGGGTCGAGTTTGCTCGCCGCTTGATACTCTTCCAGTGCTTCGGAAAGCTTGTCTTGTTTAGCTAAAGTTTTTGCTAAATTGTAGTGAGACCAGCCAAATTCAGGATCGAGAGCGATCGCTCTTTGATAAGCAGCAACAGCTTCATCAAGCCGACCTTCTTGTTGAAATAAATCCCCTAAGTTGTGGTGCGACCAAACAAAAGTTGGATTAACTTCTGTCGATTTCTGATAGCTTTTAATAGACTCATCAACTTGACCCGTCCACTTCAAGACATCACCTAAATTGTGGTGAGTTCCAAAGTAATTGGGGTTAATTGCAATTGCTTTGCGGTAGGCTGCTACAGCCTCGCCAAATTTACCTTCTTGTTGCAGAGACTCCCCTAATTCGTGGTACTCCGCAGCTACTCCGGGTGTAGCTTCGATCGCACTTCGCGAATGTCCATTAACAGTGCGATCGCCCCCCGCCCCCCTAC
>NZ_JADEWV010000159.1 GCF_015207455.1 Microcoleus sp. LEGE 07076 | reverse complement strand
GGCCTATGAGAGCACCTTATGTTATTTAGAAATGCTTATAGGTTTATTTAACCTTGACAAATCAGCAGTTATTCTTCATTTTTAATTCATAATTTTTGGGTAAGATTCAATTTAGTTATAGCAATTTCATAAAGTGGTGATACGAATACGAACTCTACCGAAAAAAATTCGATGTCTAAAATAGATATACTAATTATAGCAATATTTTATGAACTTGGTATTGACGCGCAAGGATTTCAGGAATACTGTTATATTAGGCCAAATGTCTAATGCCAAACAGCAACAGCTAGTGCAATATTAGAGATAAGTCCCTTTATACCTGTCTGCCTCTACTAAAATACGCACCAGCTAAGAAGAGATTACTCGCTAACTAAGTAAATCCACTTAAATCTGTAGAGTTTTTGCTGAGATAAACCCAAAGTAAAAAACTATATATTTCGCCAAAGCCTCAAACTTTATAGATAGGAGGAGTATTTGAACACCTTAACCTGGTTTTTAACTGTCCCAAAAACATCAGCTTATTCAAGTAAATTATCATGAAAAATTTATTACAAATACCACTAATTGGCAAAGCCCCTGAGTTATCAATTCTGGCAAAATCTTTGTTAATATATTCTCAGTTTTTGGTGCATATAAAACAGCAAGAAACAGCTTATGTTCAGCTTTATAAAAAAATAAACGAAGCTAAATATTCAGGAATTATTTTACTTTTAATTTTAACAATATTGCTGTTTTCATTCAACTGGTCGTGGGTCGCAAGTAACGGCAATATTTTTTACATAATCAAAAGAGAAATTGCAATTTTGGGAATAGCAAATATTGTCTTGCTGGGGCTAGCTGCGCGATCGCACGCCTTGGCTGCTAAGAAAAACGATCGCCAATCGGGCAAAACCGACAAGTGCGATCGCTTTTTTAGCCTCTCCCCAGATATGCTGTGCATCGTTGGTTTTGACGGTTATTTCAAGCGCATTAACCAAGCCACCGAAACAATCCTGGGCTATGCCCCAGCCGAAATAGTTGGCAAACCCTTCGTTGAATTCCTGCATCCAGACGATCGCCAAGCTACTCTCAAAGAAGCTGAAAGCGTTGCTGCGGGCAATCATACCGTTGGGTTTGAAAATCGCTGGCGGTGTCGCAACGGCTCTTACAAGTGGGTAGCCTGGACTGTTAGCCCTTTCTGCGAAGAAGAATTGATGTACGCGATCGGTCGCGACATTACCGATAGCAAGCTCGCCCAAGAGTCGCTAGAGCACAGCAACTCTATCTTGCGATCGGTGATAGAAAGCACGCCGGATATCATTTTTGTTAAGGATATTCAAGGCCGCTACGCGATCGTAAATACGGTGGCTGCTGACTGGCTGCAAACCTCGGCGGATGCAATGCTCGGCCGCGACGATACAAATTTATTTCCCCCAGAAATTGCCCAGCAAATTATCGAAGGAGACCGCCAAACAATTGCAGGAGGAGAAAATTTAAGCTATGAAGAACTTGTCCCCAAAAATGGAGAAATGCGGACACTGCTAACCACAAAATGCCCTTGGAAAAACGCAGAAGGAAATATTATCGGCGTAGTTGGCGTATCTCGCGACATCAGCGATCGCAAACAAGCCGAAAAAGCCCTGCAAGAAAGCGAAGAACGTTACCGCTGCTTAATTCAAGCCACATCCCAAATTGTTTGGGATATGAAAACCGCAGGCGAATTTGTCACCGAACAAACAGGATGGAGTGCATTCACGGGATCGACTTACGACCAAATTAAAGGATGGGGGTGGATCGATAACATCCATCCAGACGACAGAGAATATACTGCCAGGATGTGGTCTGAGGCAGTAGCCGATCGCAGCTTATTCGCAATACAACACCGCTTGCTGCGGCACGACGGCGAGTACAGGTACATGAGCGCGCGCGCCGTACCCGTATTCAACGCAGACGGCAGCGTTCGCGAGTGGGTGGGCACCCACTCCGACATTACCGATGGCAAAATAACAGAACAACAACTTCAGCACCAAGAAGAATTTTTGCGTAGCATTTATGACAGTGTGGACTACAGCATTTTCGTAGTAGATGTAGGCGCAGACGGAGAGTTTCGCTATAGTGGCTGGAACTCAGCAGCAGAGTTACTCAGCGGCATCAGCAGTGAGTGCGGGCGCGGCAAAACTCCCGAAGAAATTTTGTCAGAGTCTACGGCAGCATTTTTCCGGAATAAATTAAGAGAATGTATGCTAGAAAATAGCTCAGTCTTCTACGAACAAGCTGTTAGTTTTGGCACGACAGAAGTGTGGTCTATCACAACTCTGACTCCGCTGCGAGACGAATCTGGTAAAATTTATCGGATTGTTGGTAGTGCTGTCGAGATTACCGATCGCAAAAAAGCAGAACAAGCTTTAGCAGAACAATTGAAACTTTCCTTGTTCTCCGCAGATGTGGGAATGGCTCTGACTCAAAACCAGACTTTACCTGAAATTTTGCAAAATTGCACCGATGCAGTTGTGGGCCATTTGGATGCTGCGTTTGCTCGGATTTGGACGCTGAATGAAGAGGGAAATGTCTTGGAGCTGCAAGCTAGTTCGGGGATGTACACTCACCTTGACGGCGCTCACAGTCGTATTGCTGTCGGCGAATTCAAGATTGGTTTAATCGCTCGAGAGCAAAAACCTCACCTCACTAATTCTGTGCAAGAAGATGCCCGAGTCAGCGATAAAGAGTGGGCGCAGCGAGAAGGCATGGTCGCTTTTGCGGGATATCCGCTAATTGTGGACGATCGGTTGGTGGGAGTAATCGCCATGTTTGGTCGCCAGGAGTTGACGGAATCTACGCTGATTTCTTTTGCGTCAATTGCCGATTCGATCGCCCTGGGAATCAAGCGCAAACAAACAGAAGAAGCTCTCGCCGCCCAAACACAAACTTTGAGGGGAATTATTGACAACGCTCCGATCTGGGTGTGGATGGCAAATCCTAGCGGGCGAATGTTATTAGTCAACAAAACTTTCTGCGAAGATGTGGCTGTTCCCGAATCAAGATTTTTAGCAGCCTCTCACTATTCCGAAGTTTTGGGATTAGAAGCATCTGCTAACTGCATGGCATCTGACGTGGAAGCCTGGAGCCAAGATACTCCCTCTCATGCACAAGAACTGCTGCTGCTTGCTGACGGCGAATGTCACGAGATGGAGACAATTAAAGCTCAGGTCAAAGATGATTGCGGTAAGGCGATCGGCTTAATTGGTTTGGGTTTGGACGTAACGAAACAAAAAGAAGCTCAAAGACAGTTGCAAGAGTCGGAAGCGAGATTCCGCAAATTAGCGGAACAGGAAACGCTGCTGAACCAACTAGCTAGCAAGATCCGCAAATCTCTGGATTTAGATACTATTTTGGCAACAACTGTACACCAGATTCGCGAGTTGCTGCAACTCGATCGCTGTGTGTTTATTTGGTATGCGATCGAGGCTTCGCAGCCTGTTTGGGATCTGAAATACGAGGCAAAAAATGCCGATTTGCCTTCGCTTTTGGGTGTATATCCTGCGGGTGTGACTGGTTCTCACGCCGAGCGGATTGCCAATTTAGAAATCATTCGGATCGATGATTTTGAGACAGTTACCGATCCTGTAGAGCGGGAGTTTTTCACTAATATAGGATTCCACTCTCTACTGAACATTCCAGTTCAAACATCTACTGGTAAAATTGGGGTAATTTCTTGTAACGCTTGTAGTGGCGTGCGGTATTGGAGCGATGAGGAAGTGGAACTGTTGGTAGCAGTGGGCAATCAATTGGCGATCGGCATTAATCAATCTGAACTCTACACTCAAAGTGTCGATTCAGCTCGGATAGCACAAGAACAAACTGCCCAACTAGAAGCAACTCTGTGCGAACTCCAGCAAGCTCAAACCCAGCTCGTGCAAGCAGAAAAAATGTCGAGTCTCGGTCAGATGGTAGCAGGAATTGCCCACGAAATCAATAACCCGGTCAGCTTTATTTTCGGCAATCTTACCTACACAGAAGAATACACCAGAAACCTGATGAAACTGCTGCAAATGTATCGAGATGAATACCCGGAACCTTCAGCAGCTATTCAGCAGGAAACAGAAGCGTTAGAAGTGGATTTCTTGTTAGACGACTTGCCAAAAATGCTATCTTCCATGCAGGTGGGAGCCACTCGCATCCGAGATATCGTGCGGAGTTTGCGGAATTTTTCTCGCCTGGATGAATCTGACATGAAAAATGTTAACATTCATGAAGGCATCGACAGCACGTTAATGATTTTAGAACACCGTCTGAAAGCTCAGCTTGTTAGCGTAGCGGGTACAGAGTACCGCCACCCAGCAATTCAATTAGTTAAAGAATACGGACAATTGCCGCTGGTGGAGTGCTACGCCGGACTTTTGAATCAGGTATTTATGAATGTTATCGCTAACGCCATTGACGCTTTACAAGAACGGGTGGAAAATCAGGGAATTATCCGCATTCGTACAGAAGTAGAAGGTACTTTCGCTAGGATCGTGATTGCTGATAACGGCCCAGGTATTAGCGATCGAGTCAAGCAGCGGATTTTTGATCCATTCTATACTACAAAACCGATCGGTTCCGGGACGGGGATGGGTTTAGCAATTTCCCATTCAATTATTGTCGAAAAACATCAAGGTAAAATCAACTGTTGCTCGGCGGTAGGGAAAGGCACTGAATTTGCGATCGAGATTCCGATTCAAAGAAGAGAGAATTAAATTAGTTTGTAGTGAGGACTTTAGTCCTCAGAATTTGATATGATATTAAACATCTAAAATCTAAAATCTAAAATCTAAAATCTAAAATGACATTACCTCCAGGCAGTTTCGGTTGGCCGCTAATTGGCGATACCATCAACTTTTTGCGAGATTCCCAATTTGCCAAAAAACGCCACCAACAGTACGGGCCAATTTTCCAAACCAATATCTTCGGACAACCTACCGTGTTTGTGTGCGGTCAGGAGGCGAATTTGTTTGTTTTAAGCCATGAAAATCAGTATTTTGTGGTAAGTTGGCCTCCCAGCACGAAAGCGCTTTTAGGGCCGCTTTCTTTGGCGCTGCAAACGGGTTCTGAACACCAAAATCGGCGCAAGCTGCTTTATCAAGCGTTTCAACCGCGAGCTCTGGCTGGCTACATCGGCGGGATGGAAGATATCACCGGGCGCTATTTGCAAAGGTGGACTCAAATAAGCGAGTTTGCGTGGTATCCCGAACTGAGAAATTATACTTTTGATGTGGCTAGTAAGTTGTTAGTTGGGATTGATAATGGTTCGGAAACGGCACTGGGACATTATTTTGAGACTTGGTGTGAGGGTTTGTTTTCAATTCCTTTAGATGTGCCTTGGACTAAGTTTGGGAAGGCGAAAAAATGCCGGGATTTGCTGTTAGCAGAACTCGAAAATATTATTCTAGACAGACAAAAAGGAGATCCCGGCGGGAATGATGCTTTGGGTTTGCTGATTTGTGCTCGCGATGATGATGGCAATTCTTTGAGTTTGGAGGAGTTGAAGGATCAAGTGCTGTTGCTGTTGTTTGCGGGACACGAAACTCTGACTTCGGCGATCGCCTCTTTTTGCCTTCTCGTGGCTCAAAATCCCGATGTGATGGCAAAAGTTCGCGCTGAACAACAGCAGTTTAGGACTGCTGAACCTGTGACATTGGAACAGCTCAAACAAATGACTTATTTAGAGCAGGTTATGCGAGAAGTGCTGCGGTTGATTCCGCCGGTGGGAGGCGGTTTTCGGCAGGTAATTAAGGCTTGCGAGTTCGGTGGCTACGAAATTCCGAAGGGTTGGAGCGTGCTTTATGAAATTAATCAGACGCATCAAGATATCTCAGTTTATCCCGAACCCGATCGCTTTGACCCCGATCGATTTAGTTTGGAGCGATCGACAAATGCGAAACCTTTTAGTTACGTACCCTTCGGCGGCGGTTTGCGAGAATGTTTGGGGAAAGAATTCGCGCGGTTAGAGATGAAGTTGTTTGCGGCCAAGATTGTTCGGGAGTGCGAATGGGAACTGTTACCGGATCAAGATTTAAATTTAATCCGAGTACCGACTCCGCACCCGCGCGACGGTTTGCGAGTGAAATTTCGGCAAAAAATTACAAGTTTGTAGTTTCGTAGGGTGCGTCAGCGTGGGATGTTTCAATCATCACGCTCAATCTCATAACTGACGCACCATTGATTCGGTGGTGCGTCAGTATTCGTAGGGTGCGTCAGCGTGGGATGTTTCAATCATCACGCTCAATCTCATAACTGACGCACCATTGATTCGGTGGTGCGTCAGTTATGAGATTGTGAGCTTATAGCGTGTCCCTAGCTGACGCACCCTACTTCAGTGACTGGTTCGATCGTTCGGACTTTAGTCCGCATTCATCAAGGACTGAAGTCCGAACGATCAAACTTTATGATGGTTGTGCGATCGCCTACAATATTACAACTACATCGGCCCCAAATACTTAGTTAAATAAGGTGAAAATACCTCATAAATTAGCGTCAACGGCTTACCGTGATGCCAAAACAAATAGTGTCGCCCCCAAAAAGGCCCCGACTGTTGAAAAGCCGACTCCAAAACCACCGACTCACCGCAATAAATGCCTTGCACATCGCGATACAATTCTGTTCGCAGCCGCGCTAAACTTGCCCAAATTGGCAAAGATTTATTTTCCAAATATTCGTCTACATGACTCGCTTCCCACCAAGAAGCTGCATAGGCTAAACGCTGTCCTGAAGCAGTCCGCAGCCACACTTGACGGCGCAGGCGCGGCCCGGGAACAGCGACAATTTGTGCAGGCGCACCGTCTGCGCTGTCACCCACCAACGACATATCGATCACATCTACTTCTGTGGGTTCCCCTGTCAGTAATTGCAGGTGACGGGTGGGGGAACCGTCGCCCAGGAGCATTATTTGCCATGCCGGTGCTAGCTTAGTGTGGGGTAAACCCTTCTGTACTGAGTCTTCTGCTCCTTCCCACAGGGGGTTGAGAGCGTGCCAGGTGCGGCTGTTTTTGGGTGTAAATGTTGCAGTCAAGGGTCTTTACAAAACTTAATTTTTTGTTTATTATAACGCTTCTGTAATCTAAAATCTAAATCTGTTTAGAAACGGGCTCTCCGACCCGTTCCACCATAAAATTGAGTTGTTGTGGAACAGGCATCTTGCCTGTTATTGAATAAAATTGAGTTGTTGTGGAACAGGCATCTTGCCTGTGATTGAGAATGGTGCAACATCTCAGTTAAATCCGTTACCCAATCTGTTGCCGCACTTCCCTCTGCTATATGTTAAGAATAACCGAAATAAAACTCCCCTTAGATCATCCTGAAAGTGCGATCGCCGACAGCATTCTCAAAAAGCTGCAAATTCCCCCGGAAGAATTGCTCAGCTATACGATCTTTAAGCGCAGCTACGATGCTCGTAAAAAAGGGCAAATCCTCCTTGTCTATATTGTGGATGTAGAGACGACACAGGAAAAGCAAGTTCTCGATCGCCTCAAAAAAGACCCTCATGTGATGGTAACACCAGACATGAATTATCGCTATGTAGCCGAAGCGCCGAGCAATTTGACGGTTCGCCCCATTGTGATCGGCACGGGGCCGTGCGGGATGTTTGCAGGGCTGATGCTGGCACAAATGGGGTTTCGCCCGCTCCTTTTGGAACGGGGAAAAGAAGTGCGCGATCGCACCGCTGACACCTTTGGATTTTGGCAGAAAAAAACAGAATTCAACCCAGAATCTAACGCTCAATTTGGCGAAGGTGGTGCGGGTACTTTTTCCGATGGCAAACTCTACAGCCAAGTTAAAGATCCTCAGCATTACGGGCGGAAGGTACTGACGGAACTTGTTAATGCAGGAGCTTCACCGGAAATTTTATATATTAATAAACCGCATATTGGCACGTTTAAGCTCGTAGGAATTGTCCAAAATATGCGAAAGAAAATAGAATCGTTAGGCGGCGAGATTCGGTTTCAAACTCGTGTGGAAGATATTCACATCGAAAATGGCAAAGTGCAGGGAGTAACCACCGCCAGCGGAGAATATATTGCTAGTAATTATATCGTTTTGGCGGTGGGACACAGCGCCCGCGATACTTTTGAAATGTTGTTTTCGCGCGGGGTTTATATCGAGGCTAAACCTTTTTCTATTGGTTTTCGGGTGGAACATCCCCAAACTATTATCGATCGCTGTCGTTTTGGCGAAAGCAGCGGCCACAAGCTTTTGGGTGCCGCCGATTACAAACTGGTTCACCACTGCCAAAATAATCGTTCTGTGTACAGTTTCTGTATGTGTCCCGGTGGTTTGGTAGTGGCGGCTGCGTCGGAACCGGGGCGACTTGTGACGAATGGGATGAGTCAATATTCTCGCAACGAACGCAATGCTAACAGCGGGATTGTGGTGGGTATCACGCCGGAGGATTATCCGGGTCATCCTTTGGCGGGAATTGAGTTTCAGCGTCGCCTAGAAGAACGGGCATTTGAGTTGGGAGGTGGCACTTACAACGCCCCCGGTCAGCTTGTAGGTGATTTTTTGGCGAATCGCCCTTCCACGGCGTTAGGCACTGTGCAGCCTTCTTATACGCCGGGAGTTGTGATGACTGATTTGAGCGAAAGTTTGCCGGATTTTGCGATCGCAGCTATCCGCGAAGCACTTGGGGCTTTTGACAAACAAATTAAAGGATTTGCGATGGATGATGCAGTTTTGACTGGGGTGGAAACGCGCACTTCTTCACCAATTCGGATCAAGCGCCAGGAAGATTATCAGAGTTTGAATACAGAAGGTATTTATCCTGCTGGGGAAGGTGCGGGATATGCGGGTGGAATTCTGTCGGCGGGGATTGATGGAATTAAGGTGGCGGAGGCGGTTGCTTTGAGTATTTTGCGATCTTCAAATCACAAAGTTTGACCTAATTTCAAGTTGTAGGGTGCGTCGCCTGCGATCGATCTCTGAATAAAAGCCCACAATCTACAGGGCGACGCACCTGATATCTCAAATTACCCGAGTAATATCAACAAATCTGGCTGTACCGGAATGATTGAACCGCAGAGGACACAGAGGACACAGAGGAGAGAATAGAAAGATGAATCATACTGTCTCAGATGTTGGTCAATACAAGGGAAAATCAGCAATGTTTTATGAGCAATCAGAATTCGACGTTCGTTGTGAATGGGGAATGCAAGGAGTTGAAAAACTTTCTCTAATCAGCGACGTTGTTATCATTATAGATATGATGTCTTTTTCAACATGTGTAGACATAGCGGTACATAATGGTGCAATAATATTTCCTGATCGTTGGAAAGATGATACTGCTGTTGAATACGCGAGGTTGAAAAATGCTCAACTAGCTAGCTTCAAGCGTCGGTTCTCTGGTTAATTCTCCCTTTCTCCTTCCTCACTTGTTGGTATGGCTGCCAATACTAAGCTCGTTCTACCATCTCCCAATGGCTCAACATTAACGCTTGCAAGTATGGGCAAGCATACTCTGGCGGGGTGTCTGCGAAATTGTTTGGCTGTGGCTGAATATACTGCTCAACTCGGCGGTTCTGTTGCGGTGATTCCTGCAGCAGGTGAAAGGTGGGAGGACGGAACTCTCCGCCCCGCTATTGAGGACTTAATAGGTGCTGGAGCAATTATAAGTTATCTAAAAGGAACTAAGTCTCCGGAAGCACGAGCTGCGCTATCAGTCTTTAAGGATGTTCAACATTGCCTTGATTCTGCGCTATTTAGCTGCTCTTCTGGTAAAGAACTTACCGAACGTGGTTTTAGTGAGGATGTAAAACTTGTAGCTCAATTCAACTGTAGCAACGCTGTCTTGAAACTTCGAGACGGAGCTTATTTAAATCAAAGCATCATTGCCGACAACGTTGTCGAACAAAGTTGTAGGGTGCGTCGCCGGCAATAAATCTCCGAATAAAAGCCCACAATCTACAGGGCGACGCACCTGATATTTTCAATCGCCCCTGTAAGGTTCGTCGCCCCTGCAATTGTCGATCGAATTTAGGGATATTTAATGGCTACACACCCGCTCGATTAGTTATGCAATTCAAGTTTAATTGGTCATCTGTAAGGTGCGTCGCCCTGAGATTGTAGGTAGAATTTAGGGATTGTTCGTGGCGACACACCCGCTCGATTACAACGAACCTTTTTACACAGCAGCTAAGCCCGATCGAACTTTAGTATCCGTATATTCCGGTGTCCAGCCAGTCATAGTGGTAAAATATCGCACAGCTTTAACTTTCCGGGCTGCTGTCAAATAAAACCAGTGTTCCGTATTCGCCGGCACGTTGATAAATTCTTCCGGCTGTACTGTGAGTTCTACTTGACTACCGTCTGGACGCACAAAACCGAAAACTCCCTCTCCTGCTACGATATAGCGCACTTCATCGTCGGCGTGGATGTGACACTTGTTGAATTTGGACAGCATGGTGTCGAGGTTGGGAATGTCTGGATGCAGTACGATTAAGTCTCGCGATTGATAGCCTGCGGTTTCCTTGAGTTGTTGAAAGTAGCTGTCGAGGGCTTGCAGGACTTGTTCTTTTTGATTGTCGTCAAGAGCATCTTTAGCCAGCAATTCGGGAATTTCTGGGTTGTCTCCCACGGGCCAGCGGTTGAGTTGAATGTTTAAAGGAGCAAGTTCGCGCGCAATATCGCTTAGTTGAGTGTATGTTGTACCGTTTTCGAGTCGCAGGATAGCCATTTTTGCACGTTTTGATTTTTGATTGACAGATAGCGAAAGATGTTTGTCGATCGCACCTGTACCAGAATCACAATTTTAACGCCAATTTTTACAGGCAAGATGCCTGTTCCACAATTTTTACAGGCAAGATGCCTGTTCCACAAGAGATAATATTGATAAGTCGGCCGTCAGCTACCACCGCAGCGATCGGCAATACTGATATCTTAAATGTAATTTTTGCAACAACCATGCCTACTTATACTGGAATTTCTAGTGAAGCTTTTCAGCATCCCCTCGATCGCCAAGCCGAAGAAGCGTTACGCAGCGTACCTGGATTTGACTTAATTGCCAGCAAATTTGTAGAATTTGTCTACGAACGACCGCAATTCGTTTACCTAATGGGAAATAGCATCCAAGTCGGCCCGCGTCAATATGCCAGCATTTATCACATATTTCGGGAGTGCGTGCAGGATTTAGATATTTTTCCAGAACCGGGTTTGTTTGTTTCTCAAAATCCCGCTGTTAACAGCTACGCCCTAGGAAAAAACCAGCCATACATAGTGTTAAATACGGGTCTTTTAGACTTGTTGGAAGAGTCAGAAATCAAGGTAGTTCTGGCTCACGAGTTGGGACACATAAAATGCGGCCATCCAACTTTAAATCAAATGGCGATGTGGGCGATGAGCATCGCATCGACCATTGGCGAGATGACTTTCGGGCTGGGAAATATGGTCGGCAGCGGTTTAATTTACGCTTTTTATGAGTGGCGGCGCAAGGCGGAATTGTCGGCGGATCGGGCGGCTTTGTTGGTGACAGATGATTTGAACGGCGTGATGAAAACGATGATGAAACTTGCGGGAGTTAGCAGTAAATATGCTGACCAATGCAGTTTGCAAGAATTTATCCGCCAGTCTGACAATTATCAAGAGCTCGATCGGGACAATCTCAACCAAGTGTATAAATTTTTACTTTACAACGGCGGCCAAGGCGCGATGCTGAGTCACCCTTTCCCGGTGGAACGCCTGCGGTACTTGCGAGACTGGGCCACTTCGGAGGAATACCGCCAAATTAAGCTGGGAAACTACAAGCGGGCTGTGGCTGAGGGTGCGGTTGATGTCAAGTCACAAGCGCCTAACAGCGAGACGGAGGCTTTGCGCCGTCAGATTGAGGAGTTGCAGCGGGAGATCGATCGGCGCAAATCGCGCTGAATCGTCGTTAAACTCTTGTGGAGCGGGCATCGGATCCGCCCCAAACCTACAAACACCTGCCCCAAATATACAAACAGCGGCTCGGTAGGGGCAATCCCCCCGTGGTTGCCCTCCGATCGAGATTATTTTGAAGATTTAGCGGATTTGCCCGAGGGAGGAAAGTAGAAGGAAGGTAGGCAAGTTAGAGACTTACTCGCAACTCCTCTCCAATCTAAAAACTGTCCTCTTCTTTCTGAAATCTGTTTCTGAGAAGGTGTAGTTTAAATCAAGATAAGCTTATAACTCAACCGAGCTAGGAAAAAAAATGATTATTGATAAACCAATGAATACTCACAAGTCTACTTCTAATTTTTTCGGCAATGTCGGAAAAATTGCGCTCGCCCTCACCGTGTTAGCCGCCGGCATGGTATTTACAAATCCTCCGAGAGACAAATACCTAACTTATGCTTCCGGCGTACTCCAAACCGAGTTGGAAAACACTGTGTGCAAGGATTCTCGCGTCCCTGAAGCGTTGAGCGGTGTTGCACAGACGCTGATCGGCAGTTGCAAAAATTTGCTGACTTCGCAGCGCGGATCGATCGAACATTTGCTCGACAATACAACAGAGCGTCAGAACTTAGGTGTTGCCAGCATTTACACAACCCAACTGGGCAAAAAAAGCTATCAAAGCGTTGGAGCTTTCGGTAACTTTGTTACCCTCCCAGCCAGTTCTGAAAATGCTCAAAATTAGGATTACATTAAGTTTAACTTCGCAACCGGGTTTTGTATAAAGCCCGGTTTTTACTTGCGTAATTCTAGGTCACTAAATCTCAATAAATTCCGAGACAGCAAGTACGTATTTTAAATCAAGCCCGGTATCACACGCCAAATATTAAATTTTAATAAAAATCATAAATTGTCATGTCACTTTATATTAAGATCGGCAAGATCAAGTTTTATGTTTGACAAATAAGCAGATGGCAGTCCAATTAAGTAAGGGTGAAAGATTTAACATATCTCAAGCAGCGCCGGATTTAAAAAAAATGGCGATCGCCCTCGGTTGGCAAGTGACAGAGGCAGGACAAAACTACGACATAGATGTCTCTGCGTTTATGCTAGGTTCTGACGGCAAAGTACCCAACGAGAAATATTTTATATTTTACAATAATCTGATATCCTCTGACAGTTCGGTACTGCAATTTATTCCCGACACAAATAACCCAAATAAACAGAATAAAACTATTTACGGCGTTATCTTAAAAAGAGTTAATCCTGAAATTGAAGAAATGACTTTCGTTGTCACCATTCACGAAGCAGAGAAAATTAAGGCAGATTTTAGTAATATCAAAAATGCTTTTATCAAAGTTGTAAATTTAGATACAGGCAGCGAACTTGTTCGGTATGAATTAAAAGAGAATTTTTCGCGAGAGACTGCTGTAGAATTTGGGCGTTTGTATAGAAAGAATGGAGATTGGAGATTTCAGGCGGTAGGGGCAGGATATCAGGCAGGATTGCAGAGTTTTGTTGACAAGTATTGCAGCTAAAATAGTAAGGACGTGTTAATGGCTGAAACGATTGATTTTATTGCTTATTGCTTATTGCTTCTGGTATAGATGACAAAATCTGCTGGTAGGCATCGATGGTTTGTTGGGCGATCGCCTCCCAGTTATAATACTTTTTTGCATACTCTTTGCCATTCAATCCCCGCCGCTGCCTCTCCTGCGGGTTAAGAAGTGCTGATTTGATTGAATTGGCGATCGCCCCTACTTCCAGAGGC
>NZ_JADEWV010000453.1 GCF_015207455.1 Microcoleus sp. LEGE 07076 | reverse complement strand
CTCAGAGGGGGGCCCCAATGCGGACCTCTTTCCTCCGTGCTATCTCTCCACAAGGGCAAGGGCAGAAGGATTAACCGAAATCCTGCTTCCGATAGACCGCATTTCGAGTTGTCTTCCCCGGCTGTTCCTCGCTGCGGCCGGGCTGAAAGAGACCTTCGGCGCCTTTTCGACGGTCACGTCCATTGACGGCGGTTATAGCACCCTGACGCTTGCAGACCGCGCGTTCCTGATGGCGCTCGAAAGAGGCGACTTTCCGGTGTCCGGTTCCGTCGCCGAACTCCAGAGCTACTTCATTCGCGTGCTTTCGGAAGACGAGGCCATTGCCACTGTGCTGCGCGAAAACTGAAGAGAAGACATAGTCAGGTGCTATCAAACGCATGCGAACCGATCTCCGTTACCCCTACCCCACCCATGGATCAGGCAGCGAGAAGGCCGCGGCACTCAGCGAGAGCGGCGGCGCGCATCGCCTGGACACGCTTGCCCCTGATTTCGGCGGCGCGCATAGGGCCGAATCTGTTCCACCAATACCGCATGGTTTCATGGCTGATCTCGATGCCGCGCTCGTGCAGCAGATCCTCGTCGTTTCGCAGCGACAGCGGGAAGCGGGTGTTCAGCATTAGCGTCAGGCGGATGATCTCAGGGCTCGTTTTGAAGTAGCGGAAAGGGGAGCGTCTAAACATCCCAGCAGGGTAGCGAACTGCCGTGCCGCGCTGCAAGCCAAGTTTTTCTGACAACGCCCCGCCTACGGTTCCTGCCTCTGTGGCTTGGTCCGCACCGCCCCATCGACTTACATCGACACCATTCCTGATCGAGAGGCCCTTGTCTTTATTGGTCGGATCGCCCATTTTTCTGCCTCGCGCGTTCCTTGAGAATATCTCGGACTGTAGCTGATACAATTAATAGCGGACCCACATACAGTAGTGAGTTTAAGATTCGCCCAAAAAAGTTGTCTCTAGGCAAGTCTGGGTCGAAGTAAACGAGCAGCAAAACTATGCAGTAGATTGTAACGGCACCTAGGAATCCGACGACTATTGGAGCAGTTATGTACTTAAACATGAACAATTTTTCCAAGTTTGAGCAGAAGGTGCGAAAGGTAACCAAGTGGTGGGCATTTGCTGGTCATTTTTTCGCCTTTGGTATGAGTCGAAGTGCGTCGTGGTCCACTGTCGCAACTTTGGTATCTGACGGCCTCAAGCCCCAAGCCGCCCACTAACCTGCTAGCCCGTTCACATTGATGATCAAAACGCTTTACAACATGACCTAGGGGCAAGGTACCTTGCTCACATTGCATGGGCATTCTTAAAAATTCGTGCGAGCCGTAGTGCGGAGGCCAATACAGAATTTCGGACCCGAACAAATCGCTCACTCCTTCACCCCAAGTACTCAAGTTTCGGATCAAGCGTTGGACGGTTGACAACCTACCAAATCCATCAGCCATCAGCACCGCACTTGCGACCGTCCCGGTTCTCGCTTCTGCCCGGGTGAACGACGTCTGCCCGGGGTGCTTTCGGACGAATGCGAACCAGTCTCCGTTACCCTTACCC
>NZ_JADEWV010000158.1 GCF_015207455.1 Microcoleus sp. LEGE 07076 | reverse complement strand
TTATAGCGTTTCTAACTGGAGTTTCTTGGTCAACCTCGACCTGAGAGGAAGCGTAAGCGCTAAGAAAGAACGTTTAAAGCTTATACCGCAGAGCTTACCTAGGTTTGCCTAGGTTTTTCTAAGCGGTAGAAAATACCAAAATCAAACTAGCTGCGATCGGGGTATATTTTTCACAAAAATAATGACCCGCCGACGGGCTACACAAACACACAAAGCAGGCTCATAAAAGCTAAGCAGACTGTAATTGATAGGTTGTATAGCGGTTCTCAGTAACATGAGGTACGCTCAAAGAACGGTAATAGGTAATTGCAGGATTGGTAATTTGAGTGAGGGTGAGCTACCAGCGATGATTGATTACCGATGACCGATTACCGATGACCGATTACCGATTGCGGGAGTGTACCTCACTTAACCGAGAAAGGGTATATATTTGCAGCGCGAGCCAGATCAAACACTTTTAAAATAAAGGCTTGTTTGCCATGATTGCCGATCGCCAGGGAAATCAAGACTTTACTTCGATAGACGGAGATCCGTCAGAGTCTTGCACTTTGCATCTACCACAAATCGCAGAACCAGTATCAGTCCAAAAATTTCTGGATCGTCTTATGCAGTACCAGGTCGATCCTGCCCTTGAGGGGCGGCAAATTTACAAAATGCTCGCCACCACTATCGATCGAGAAATCCTGCTGCTGCAAATAGCAAATACTTTAGGGGTTGCATGGGGGGCAGATTTCTGTTTGCTTGCAGCAGCAGCCGATCAGAAAGTAATCAATCCCCATGCTTGGTGGCAAAACCAGAGCGATAGCCCAAATGCTGCCGATGCCGCAGCGGATTCAACTCAAACACCGGAACACTCCCAAACCACAAGCTTAAAATCGCCCAACATATCACTCGATCATCCAGTATTGGCGCTTTTGCTAGCAGAGGGCAAGATAGTGGCGATATCAGATTATCTCGATCCGGCAGCAGGTTTATCCGCCAATTCCCCGGTGACACCGCTGCCTTTTCGGGCAATTTTGGCAGGGCCTGCGCGATTTGGAGGGGCAGTAAACGGCGTGATGATTGTTGGTAAGTTGCAACCTCACGAGTGGTCGGCAGCCGACAGAGAGCGCCTAGAAGCATCATCAGACGCGGTCGGCACCGCGATTACTCACATTCAAAAAAATCAAGAAATTGCTAGTTTGAAACAACAGTTACAGCAACAAGCTAAATACAAAAATCTGCTCAGGTCAGTTGCAGCAGCGATTGAGACGAGTTCAGAAGCCGATCAAATTTTGCAGCGAGTTATTGAACATACCGTCGATACCCTGCAAGTAGATAGAGGTCAAATCCTGCTGTTGAAATACACAGACCCCCTTTTAAAAACTTCCTCCCTCAATCAAATACCAAAAGCAAAAGTCGAATTGGTTGGGGAATCCGTTCTCAAAAAAAATGCTAAGAAACTAAAAATAGCACCAAGCAAGGCAGAAAAACCAACGACCAGTGCCAAAACAAAAAATAAGGATAAAACTGCTAATTCCCAATCAAAAAGCCTTAACTCAAAATCAAGTAAGTATCCCGCTTTTTGGCTGTCGGCATCTAATTTGTGCGATCGGGCATTCAACAGCGCGCCCCAACCCCTCGCCCTTGCTGACGCAGGCAAATCCATCTGCAACGAACCAGAAAACGTCGCCGCAATCTTGAAACTCCAAGACAGTCGCGCTCTGTTGCTGGTTCCCCTCACCGACACCAAAAGCCCAGACGACAAAACCGTCTTGGGATTCTTGGTATTGCAGCACTTCGATCCCCGCCCTTGGAACCCAGAAGAATTGGAAGTTCTCGAATCAGTCTGCGTGCTAGCTAGCAGGGCGATTATCCAAACTCAGACGCTCAAGCAAGCGCAAACTCTAATCGAAGACAGAACCGCTCAGTTGCAGCAAAGTCTCGACGTGCAGGAAAAACTGTACCTACAATCTGCCAATCAACAAGAGCAACTTCGCAAATTGAAGCTGATGGAAGACGAGTTTCTCAGCACCATGAGTCACGAGTTGCGTACCCCCCTAACCATCATGAAGCTGGCGATTCTGATGCTCAAACAAGCCGAACAGCCCTTAGCAAGTCGGGCTAAGTATCTCGACATTCTAGAGCAGCAGTGTTCCAAGCAAACCGCTCTGGTTAACGATTTGCTGGCCCTCAAGCAGTTTGAACCCCAGCAAGTCCCTATGTCTGCGATCGAAATCGATTTCAAGCGTTTAATTCAAGATTTAGCTGGGGATTTTGAGAAAAAGTGGGCGGATAAGGAATTGACTCTGAAGTTGGATTTGCCGAAGTTTGTCGCTGGCGTGGAAACCGACCCGGACAGTCTCAAGCGGGTGCTGCTGGAACTGCTGACGAATGCTGGCAAATACTCGGCTTCTGGAAGTGCGGTGATTTTGGAAGCGTCTGAGACTGACGGCTGCATTGTCTTGAGCGTCTCTAATTTCGGGCGCGGCATTTCTGCTGCTGATTTACCCCACATCTTTGACAAATTCCGTCGCGGCACTGGCATTACTGACCAAGCGATCGCAGGTACGGGTTTGGGTCTAGCGCTGGTAAAGTGTTTAGTAGAGCACTTGAATGGTACTATTGACGTGTCTAGCTGTCGGGCAGAAAGTTCTGAAGCTGATGAGTTGTGGCGCACATCTTTTACCCTGACTCTGCCACAATCTCCAGCGGAACTCTCTCATCTAGAAGAATAGTTAGGTTGAAAACAATTGAGAACTGGCACCTGGTCAGGCGAAAACTTGCCTTGATAGGGAGATTTGGAAATCTGACCAACGCTAGCAAATCCTGCTTTTTAAATTGTTTGTCTGGTTGTCTGTTTAAATGGCCGGTTCCCGATTGCTGATTTTCACGCTTGACTTATACCATCTCCGGTTATTTCCCCGTAATTAGAGCGTGTTTGTACAAAGGTTTCTAGTGAATGATTTAATTCTTTCTTAATGAATTAATAAAAACTTGCAGTCCTTACTACAAAAATCGATCTGGAGTTGAATTCCTGAGTGCCAACTTAATTACAGTTGTCTAACCGGAGAGAATATCGCGCAGTATTGACCGAAAAAATAGAGTTTTTGAGCTCTTTCAAAGGCCTGCAACGAAGTATTTTTGTACATCGAAGTAGGTTGATGCAGGGAGCATCCCTAAAAAAATGTCGCGCTGCATGGAACTAGATCGTGAATATTATGCTAACAAAAGCTGCACCGAAACTCCTGCGTTGGCAACGTTCTAAATATTCGCCCCTGGCACGACAAATAGACGTTTTTGCTGCGGCGGCAAAGTTTATGTTTTTTTTGTGGTGGGACGGACTGCTGCAAAATAATTCTCCTCATACCAGAAGAATTCGCGCTCATTGGTTGGTGAATACTTTGCTGGATTTGGGGCCGACTTTTATTAAAATCGGGCAGTCTCTCTCGACTCGGGCAGATTTGCTGCCGCTGGAGTATGTGAAGGAACTCGAACAGTTGCAGGATCGGGTTCCTGAGTTTAGTTCCGAAGAGGCGATCGCTCTTGTAGAATCAGAGTTGGGCAAGGATATTTATGCTTTGTACCGCGATTTTGACCCGTTTCCCATCGCTGCTGCGAGTCTGGGACAGGTGCACAAAGCGAGGCTGCACACCGGGGAAGATGTGATTGTCAAGGTGCAGCGTCCGGGTTTGGAAAGTTTATTCGATTTAGATGTGAAGGCGGTGCGCCAAGTGATGCGTTTTTGCGATCGCTATTTTCCGGGGACGCGCAAATACGACTTGGAATCTATTTATCACGAGTTTTTTAAGATTTTATATCAAGAAATTGACTACGTGCAAGAAGGTAAAAATTCCGATCGATTCAGCCATAATTTTCAAGAATATCCTCAGATTATTGTGCCGAAAGTCTACTGGCAATACACTACTAAAAAAGTGCTGACTGTCGAATACGCCCCAGGGATTAAGGTGGACGACCGCATTAGTTTGGAGGCGATTGGAGTAGATATTGTCAAGCTCAATCAACTCGGAATTTGCTGTTACTTGAAGCAGTTGTTGATTGACGGCTTTTTTCAAGCTGACCCGCATCCGGGAAATTTGGCTGTAACTGAAGACGGCAGCTTGATTTTTTACGATTTTGGGATGATGGCAGAAGTTAAGTCTTTGGATAAAGACGAAATGGTCAAGACTTTTTTTGCTGTGTTGAGAAAAGATACTGATGAGCTACTTGATACTTTAATTACGATCGGCTTAGTTGAGCCGATGCCGGATCTGATGCCGGTGCGCCGACTGATTTCTTTTCTGTTGGATAAGTTTATTGATAAGCCGATCGATTTTCAAGCTTTTAATGAAATTAAGAACGAACTTTACATCATGTTCGAGCAGCAGCCGTTTCGCTTGCCAGCACAAATGATGTTTATTATCAAGTCAGTGGCGACTCTCGACGGCATTGCCAGAACTCTCGATCCAGACTACAATTTCTTAGCATCTGCTCAGCCTTTTGTCAAGAGTATGGCTGTGAGTAAGGGGCGCGGAAGTGCGATCGCAGAATTAGCCAGACAAGCCCGAGCTTTTATCACCTACAAATTGCGACAGCCGAGCAAATCGCAAGTTTTCCTCAAGCGTTTGGAGCAGCGGATCGAAGATGGCGAATTGCAAATTAGAGTCCGAAATATCGAGAGCGAAAGAGCCTTGAAACGGATTAGTTTAGCGCTGAAAACTCTAATTTTTGCTTGTGTGACTGGTTTTGCGGTGCTGTCGGGTGCGGTGCTGCTGGTGGGCGGATATCAAACGGGGGCGATGGTGGCTTTTGCTCTGTCAGGATTCGGCGGCTTGTTTGTGTTGCGCTCTTTCTCAGATTTGCTGGTTAAGGAAAAGCTCGATCGCATGGTCGGAAAATAAATATACTTGGGAATTAGGAATTGCGATCGTAGTCAGGACTTTAATTTTTTTAAAGAACTAAGGAATGAAAATTTAATAACTTAAGCCACTGCTCGTTACCAGGCTCTGCCTGGTAATGCAGATAGGCGAGGCTCTGCCTCCTTTGAGGAAGGCAACTTACAGGAGAGAGGACTGTAGGAGGTGTTTAAGTTATTAAGTTTTCGATCCTAAATGAAAGACGAATTTGGCTGATGATGTCTCCTGCATTTAAAATTGCTAGTCCATATAATTTCCCAGAAACTCTTGCTGAGCGATCATCTCTTCTGCTGATTTTGCAGAAATCAACCTCAAAAATCCTCGCAATTGTTCCCCAATCGAATAACTTTGTCGGCCCATTACAATGCGTGAATGTTCCCGGCATTGTTCCATATAAATTTTATGCAAGCGACAAAAGTCTCCCACATTCAAA
This sequence comes from Microcoleus sp. LEGE 07076, assembly GCF_015207455.1. Lineage (GTDB taxonomy): Bacteria > Cyanobacteriota > Cyanobacteriia > Cyanobacteriales > Microcoleaceae > Microcoleus. The sequence goes on along the minus strand of NZ_JADEWV010000158.1, from coordinate 8,506 downwards.
GTATAGATAACTCGCCCTTGGGCAGTTGCCCATATTAATTGCTCTTCATCAGTGCAACTGAGATTGCTAGCTTCAGCAGTTGTAGCTACATCAATCCCTGCATTTCGGAGCGCTTTGACTAAGGAACGTTCCAGAATATCCTCATCTAAATATAAACGAATTTTGCTCAAGATTAACTCTCCGCTTTCTGTTCATTAGATAAGCGATCGCACTCAGCTTCTTCAGCTACAATATCAGCATCTATCTGCTCTTTGTTAGCGTAGTAATAAGCTAGAGCTGCATGAACTTGTGCTAAATTTAATTGGGGAATTTCTGCAATAATTTCTTCGGGTTTCATCCCCATTTTGTACCAAACGGGGATTCGTTGAGCTGTTATTCTAGTGCCTGCGATGCGGGGGCGATTTCCACAGGTTTCTGGTGTGGAAATAATCAGAGTGCCAATATCAGTTAAAGTTGGCATAGGTGAATATGGGGTTAAAACTTAGAATTTGATTATAGCATAAATTTATTAAAATTTTGAGCTATAATCAAATCAATCTGCCCTAATTATTCCACAAGATAAGCAGCAGGAGGATTTGCTATGTCAACTACTGTTCGAGAAGTTTACGATCGCGTTCTTTCTACCCTTTCACCCAAGGATAGACTGCGCTTGGCAACTCTTATTCTCAACGATTTGGTGCAGCAAAATCTATCGGTTGTCGATGAAAGCGAGACTTGGAATGAAGAAGATAAACTCGATGTGACGGCATTTTCTTTACAGTACGCGGCAACCATTTTTCCTGAAAATGAGGAGATGTAAAAGTGTCTTTTAATCCTGGTGATGTCGTGACAGTAGATTTTCCTGGTGTCACGGGCATTAAACGTCGTCCGGCTGTAATTCTCTCATCTGTCACCTATAACACAACCCGCCGCGATGTAATAGCTGGACTCCTGACTACACAGACAACTGCTTTAGGCGTAACTGATTATACACTCCTAGATTGGGCAACAGCAGGTTTACGAGTCGCTTCAGTTTTTCGCAGTTTTATTGTCACTCTACCGCCATCTTCCAACTTAGTTCTAATTGGTCATCTGTCGGAACGTGACTGGAAGGAGGTTCGTGCTTGCTTGAAAGTAGCTCTTGCGGATTTGGAATGATATAGTTGTTAATGTTTGACTAAGAAGTGTTCGAGAAAATCCATTTTAGAGTAGATCATCTTTGAGGAGTTGAGCTTTGACATCCTCTAGGCTAATACCTTTTCCTTCTCGAAATTGCTGGCGAGACTTCCTGACTCTTTCTTTAAATAGGGGATGATTTTCTAAGTCATAATCAAAGGCATCCTCTTCGTCGGAAAAACCCCGCAATACACCGATTGGTTTTCCTTCTTTCAAAATAATGAGGTCTTCTAATTCCGCAAGTTCGAGGTATTTTGAGACATCTGTTTGTAAGTCGCTCAAAGTAACTGTTTTCATTATCTATTCCTCCGTTGGTTCTGTAGTTTTTCCTTCACTTGACAACCATTCAGGCGCTTGTGATTTAGGAATAATTGCGATAATTTCTACAATATTCTCCCGAACGTCATAGAAAATACGAATTTCATCAACCCGCAGCCGATATTGCGGTTTATCCATCTCCCGCAAACGTTTAATTCTGCTTTTACTTTCTTGGGTAGGGTTGTGTATCAGATGGGTTTCAATGGCATCGATTACTTTACTGCGATCGATAGGTCTGAGAAGTTTTAGGTCTGCTAAAGATTCAGTTGTAAATTCTATTTCATAGGGCATATCTAAGCTGTATATTATTTAATAGGATTGGTGCATTACTGTTCGCTAATTAACCCTATATTCGTAAAAAAAAGTTCTCAAAAAAAGACTTGACAAAGGGCTGAAATCGCTATAGATTACAGCTTACAGCTCTCGATGCGAGAGAAGAATAAACCCCAACCACCACCCCACACCACCCCAAACACACGCACACGCACACCACACCACCAGGGGAGGTGGCCACTCTGTGCTGTCAGATTAAAGGTCAGGTCATCGTAGTTCAACCACACGCCGTCCAACCAGTTGCCTCCTTTTAGCCAACCCACGCGATCGCCCAGCTTTCTTTCAGTCTCCCAATCTACTTTACCACCAACTTCTAACCAAAATTTTTTCTGAACGCTAAGGCCAAAAAGACCTTGACTATATTTTACCCACAACTGGTCAATCGTGCGTAAATCATCACAAGGAAAATTATCAATTGATTCCCGATTGAAATAACCTTCCTTCTCCCGTCTAGCAGCTTTCAGCATCACCTTGAGTGTTTCCTTATCCGCCTTTTTCCACTTCTCCGCCGCCAATAAATCCCGCAGACGAGTATAGTCAACTCCCCGCGCTGATTTAAGCTGTACCGAAACACCGGCAACAGTTGACGGAATCGGTTCCCGCAGATAACTCAACCAATCTTTCATCGACTGCGGCCGCTTTTGCGGATCGGATGCCATCCCTTTTTCTATTGCTAAACTCACCCAATCTTGCACCCCAAAATTTTTCGCAGGTGGCAATGCTTCATTTCTAAACTGCCGATTGAGGGAAGCTGTTGGCGCTTTTCCCGTTACTGCATAATACAAAGATGCAGCTAAAGCATAAATATCAACCGTTGGTTTACCGCTACCTTCAATATATTGTTCCCAAGGAGCAAAAGCAGGGTTATGAGGATGTTTGCTACTAATAATAGTTGGCATTAATTCACTTGCAAGACCAAAATCAATTAATACTGCTTGCCCGTTGGGACGCAACATAATATTACCCGGATGGGCATCTCGATGGACAATTCCGGCTTGGTGAACATCACTTAATGCTTCTCCAATTTGGCGGATAATAGCCACTGCTTCTGTATCCGGGAGTCGCCCCTGTTGCTGTACGGCATCAAATAAACTTTGCCCGACGATTAAATCCATTACCAAACAGTGAAGGCCTTTTTCTTCAAACAAATCGCTAATGCGGACAATTCCAGGATGCGCGTTTTGGCAAAATTTTGCTAAGATTTGCCCTTCGCGGATAAATCTGCGAACAAAGTTGGGATATTCCGGGTCATTTTGCAAACTCAGATTCGGCGTTTTGAGGACAACTTGATAGTTAAGTTGCAAGTGTGTGGCCTTGTAAGTGATGCCAAATCCCCCCATTCCGAGGATATCGTCGATGCGGAGAGGGCGAGTTTTGAGGATTTGTCCGGGCGTCCACAGCATGGCAGGTTGCTTAAATTCTCTCTAATTGCTAATTATGATAAGCTGTCTCGCCTTTAAAAAGCAATGAACAGGAAGCAATAACAGGATTTACCGACTGCGACCAAGAAACCGGGTTTTTACCGAATTTGTCGGTGACAACGCGTCTTTCCGAAAAAACCCGGTTTCTGAACTCCCACGCGCAACTCCTAACTAAGTCGATCGCCCTTATTGCCGACAGTCAAATCAAATTAGGTTAAACTACACTCAAGCCAAACTATCAACACATCGATTATGGCAACCAGAATCGTAACGTTCGAGTAGCTGCAATTTATCTCGATCGATTTTGTAGGTATCATTCCTTGCTATTTTTACTTAATTTGATAAATATAAGCATCTGAAATCAACATCTGATTTACCATGTTATTTGTCATGCGTTTACCTGATAAATTCAAGTCCCAATGTTTCTGTAATTGACGCAATCCTTCAATTAGTTTATGCTTGACACTCACTGCTACAATGGCTGTCCAATCGATTTTTAATTCTGGTTTTACTTGGCGAAATATTGATAATATTTCCTCATAACTTTTAAGGGGGCCCTTGCTATCGTACAGAGGCGAAGTGAGCATCAGTCGCCAGGTTTCCGGTTCTATTGCGTAGATCCAGAGAGCAGAATCAACTGATAAACCTGCTGTATTGAGAGCGTCTATAAGTCTTTGACCTTCTTCTATTTCTTGATTTACCAATGTTGCTGTAGCCATTGCAAAACTCCGTGATTGGGGTCGGTAATTGCTGAATAAACATCGAGAGCTTTTTGTTTGTTATGTTTTTCGTAGCGACTTTCTTCTGACCAGTCTTTGACTAATGCCCATCGAGGTGAAAAATTTGGATCTCGGAGGAGGGATTTTAATTCTGCATCAAGTTTAGCAACTTTAATAAGTTTTTCTAAATCGTGGGTATAACTGTCAATAACGGTTTTTTTGTCAGGAAAATCGAATTTATGAGTTTGTTTGGCAATGCAAGCTTTTAAAGCGCATTCTATGACATAACCGCTGAGATAGTAAGCACCAGAGTATTGACGATTTTGGAGCAGCACTTCTACTTCTTTAAGTCGAGTGAGTGCGATGTTTTGTAAATCTCGCCTATTCAAAAATTTAGCTTACCTCCATGAAATCAGCAAGAAGACCGGCGGTTGAAATCGCATCTGGATTTACAATTATCCAATACGAGAGGAAGTTAAACCCACCAAATGCAAAAATGATACCTAGCGTGTGGGTTGGGCTTGTTGCCTTTACCAGTTGCTAGATATCATTTTGATATCGGAGTTAAATTTTTCAATACCCCCAGGGGAATTCGAATCCCCGTCGCATCCGTGAAAGGGATGTGTCCTAGGCCTCTAGACGATGGGGGCGCGTTGCGTTTGTTTGTGTTCCGCACCTTTATTAACTTAACTAATTTTTCTGAATTTGTCAACTAATTTGCGAAAGTTTTTTTCTAGTCGTCCGAAAGTTGCTCGCAGTAGGCTTTGAGGATGGCGGCGCAGTTGCCGATCGCCCCCAAGTGAGCAATCTCAAACCCGTGGGTGTTCTGCGTGGGGAAAGCCAAACAAGCGGCGCGGGCGACGTGGCCGAATTTCATGGCGATCGAAGCATCGCTCCCAAAACCGCTAATCGCCGCCAACTGCACATCTACATCGGCTGCGGAGGCGGCTGCGCGCAATTGGGCGTTCAATCCTTCATCGTAAACTCCGTAGCCGTCCTGAACCAGCAACACTGGGTTTTCGCCGTCCTCGATCGGGTATTCTGGCGCTAGAGGGCAAATTTCCAAAGCAATCAGCGCGTCCAACTGCTGGCGCTGCGAAAAATACAAAGCGCCGATCGCCCCGACTTCCTCCTTCGCCGACGCTACCAAATAAACATTCACCGCAGGCTCTTGCAAATATTGGGCCAGAGCTAGCAAAATCGCCACAGAAGCCTTGTTGTCAAGGGTGTAGCTCGCGATCCAATCTTTCAACCGCAGCGGGCGTTTGCGGTGCTTTCCCACCACCATCCGCGTTCCCGGCCGAATTCCGGCGTCGGCTAATTCCTCGGTAGTACACTTGGTTTCGATCCAGGCATTTTCCCACTTGACAGCAGCATCCTCCTGCTGAGCTTTCTGGGGAGATTCGTGAGAAACGTGGCGACTTCCGAAGCTGAGAATGCCGCTAATTGTTTGCTTGTCGCCCAACAAATCGACGACACCTTCGCCGTACACCCAGGGAAACGCGCCGCCCAATCTGCGGACTTCGACGCGGCCACCTTCGCCTATTGTTTTGACTATCGCCCCAATTTCGTCTTTGTGGGCGGTAATGGCGATCGACTTGGAGGGATTGCGGCCGGGAATTAGGGCGATCGCATTGTCTGCGCGATCGATCCAAGCATTCACACCCAAGGCGGCGAATTTTTCTATCAACCGCTGGTTAATTTCCGACTCTACACCGCTGGGTGAGTGCAGCATGACTAATTCTTCGATTGTTTGGAACAGGCGATCGAACTCTAACATTTTTTATTTTCGTGTTTAAGAGCGTATTTTGACATATATTAAAGCAGATTTATTCTCTGTAGCAATCCTATTTTCTGAAGTTAACTAGATTTTTTTTGAACCGCAGAGGGCGCAGAGGGCGCAGAGAGAGTTATTATGAAAATGAAAAAAATCTAAGTTTTGTCCTATGCTTATCAATAAGTTAGTGCAAGTTTTTCAACGTAAAATTAGAGCCAAAAAGTTAGGCATAGAATTCAACAGAGTTGCTAACTTTAATTTGCCCGATAATTTGCTTGTGCAAGAAAAGCGCCATCAAGTAAATGTGCCTTCAGAAAAAGGCATGGACGGAGAATTTATAGAAGTGCTTTTAGACGACTGCTACGGAGTCGAACAATTATCTGAATCGCTGATGACAATTCTTGATATTGGTGCCAATGTCGGGTTATTTCCGATCGCAGCCCGGAATCGATTTCCCCAAGCTGTCATTCACGCCTACGAACCCAATCCCAACCTCGAAAGCTACCTCAAACATCAATCTAAAATCGCAAATTTTACCTATTTTATGGAAGCTGTAGGAGCCGAAGATGGTAAAGTCGTCCTCGATATTCGGGAAGTCTCGGGAAAAACCCGATCGACCGTCAGTGCCAGTGGCGACATACCGATGGTATCATTTCGCAGGGCGATCGATCGAATTGGCGGCACCGTCGATTTAGCCAAAGTAGACTGCGAAGGCGCAGAATGGCTGTTATTTGAAGATCGAGATACTTGGCAACTCGTGCAAAACCTTTCTTTAGAATATCACTTGTGGTCTGGCCACACTCACGCCGAAACCAGACAAGTTATTGAAGACTTAGGATTTCGGATCGGAAAGCAAACACCAATAGATAAATGGTACGGCTCGATTTTAGCATCCAGAACCCACAATCCTCAATGAGAGCGTGTCCCGTACAATGCCCGTTATAGGTCTGTAGTGAGGAATGCAAGTCCTCAGATTTTTACTTTTGACTTGCATTCCTCACTACAGACCAATGTTAACAGACAGTGAGTTAAATCTGTTCTTCCCCTTGATTTAAACACTGACTTCCTGGATTTTCCTCGACGCGAACAATACCGTCATTGGGAACATTAAAGATACCCGTGAATGGTTCTTGACTTTGTTCCAAAGCTTTATCCTTATTTTTGCGATCGGCAATTTCGCGCTGCAACTTGTCAATTCTACCTTGAAAACGAGCTGCTTGGCGGAGCATCTCCTGTTCGGAAAAATCCAGCAATACAATCAAATTTGCAATTTGATATTCCAGCAATTGATTTTCCGAAATATTGTTACTGACTGCAATTTTTTCAGCAGACTTTGAAGAGTCAAATACAACTTTTTCCTCGCCCATCAACAAAGATGTTTTGACACTCAGTGCTAAATGTTTAAACATTTGGGCCGTGTTTTGTGGGATCTTAATTTTCAGGAATATCTCTACAGCAAATAAACTTCCAGACGGCAGAAGTCCCCCAAATCCCAAGACAGATTTGACTTTGTAAGGAATAATCAAAGAATTTTGTTCGGGAATCAAGGGGCTGCCTTTTGCCTCTGATACGTGAAAAATATTTAATACTGCAGGTTCTAATTGTATGAACCTTTCTGGCTGGGTTCCGATGACTGTAGGAATGTCTAAACCAAACTGCCGGATTATTTCCGAAATCGTCGGCATTTCGGCTACTAATTCGGCGTTAACTAACCCAACAGCCAGATTTTCTGCTGCTGTGTGCCGAGAATTCCACTGCGGTTGGGCGCCTGCTGCTGCTAGCAAAGTCCAGCATTTCATGTCGGCTGCAGGGGAATTACCGTTCATCAAGCGGCGGACAGATTGTTGCAATGAGTCTTCTAATTCCCCGTAGGGATGCGTTTTGAACAAACGCACCAAAACACAGCTATTTTCTCCCGTTTGCAAACTGCAAAAATGTTGATAAATAAATTTAACAATTTTCTGGGAGCAGGCCTCCATACTAGCTGTATTTCTACCTAGCTGGCGCAGGACTAAGCTGCATTTTGCCATATCTTGCGGGGTAAATCGGGTCATATCGTACATTGAAAAACGCTCTCCCATATCTCAAACACTCTTGTTCATTTATCCTTAAGGCCACTACCGAATCCGGAATGCTGCTGAGAGGTTTGAAAAGTGTTAGTTAAAATAATTACAAAATCTTCTAGGAACTTGCAGGAATTGTGTCGGATAGTACAGAAGTTAAAAATCAGCGAAAACAATCTATCCCGCAGGGTGCGCCGTTTAAGCAGATAGATGTTGATGTATGGTGTTTGAAAGGATTTGTGACGGTGACTCGCGCACAGACATTACAGAAAGGGAAATTTTATACTGCGGTGACGGCGACAATCAAATAGGGCGTTGCTGAATTGAGGTATGATAGGTGCGGTCAAGGGATGTTTTGGCTACCCGATTTCCCTCGAACGTTTCTAGTTCATCAAGTTCTCCCACCAGGGTAATTGTGTCTGGTTCGTAAGCATCAGGGAGCAATTCTTCTACTTGCTTGATCCAATTTATAATGCTGGTGCGATCTATTCCTTTACTCCTCTCAATTGCTCGAAAACCTATACCATTAAGATACATTTTGAGATTTTCACGTTTCAGTTTTGAACGAATAAGCTTTATGAGGTTGGTAGTAATCTATAAATTGTCTGCCACAACCGACAAAAATATAATTCTGTTTACGTTTTTTATGACCATTTTTATTAACATGAGTTGACTGACATTCAGGACATTGAATAACCTCTGCGTTTTTTGAAGTGTTAT
>NZ_JADEWV010000452.1 GCF_015207455.1 Microcoleus sp. LEGE 07076 | reverse complement strand
GGCATAAATATGTTAAGTGAACCGTATTGGGCTATAAGCCAGATTTCGGGCGATCGTACTCTTTGGGCAGAAACCGGGTTTTTTCACCCAAATATAGGGTTCAAACCCTTAGTATCGGTAAAAAACCCGGTTTCTTTAGTCCCCGGCGCAAGTCCTAAAATTTGGTTTGTAGATGCAGACGGCGGTTGAAACCGCGTCTTGTCAAACGATGTCCGCCGGACGCCGACGGAAGAATAACCCAATTGTAAGTGCCACGTCTTCAACCCACGGAGGTGCGTGAGTGTTTGTATAGACGCGGTTTCAACCGCCCGGTTTTGTTGCTCTGGCAAGTCCTCGGAAAATCGCAAATATTAAAAATAATCAAAATTCTGACGGTAAAAAAAGTTAAATAACGGGAAAAATAGCAACCGTTAAGCTAGAGTTTGGTTTTCAAGATTTATATGAAAAAAGCGTTAATTTGTGGTATATCCGGTCAAGATGGAGCTTATTTAGCGAAACTGCTTTTGGATAAAGGTTATGAAGTTTGCGGCACATCCAGAGACGCCCAAATGTCGAGTTTCCGAAACCTTGCCAGTTTAGGAATCCGAGACAGAGTAAAACTAGAATCCATGTCTCTCAACGATTTTCGCAGTGTCTTGCAAGTATTAGCAAAAATTGAACCCGACGAAGTGTACAATCTAGCAGGTCAAAGTTCCGTCGCTCTGTCTTTTGAACAACCGGTAGAAACCCTCGAAAGCATTGCTACGGGTACATTAAATCTGTTAGAAGCAATTCGGTTTACCGGCGGTAAAATTAAACTTTACAATGCCAGTTCCAGCGAATGTTTTGGGGATACCGGAGGCAATCCAGCGGATGAAAATACACCCTTTCGCCCCAGAAGTCCCTACGCGGTGGCAAAAGCAACGGCTTTTTGGGAAGTAGCAAATTATCGGGAAGCGTACAATTTGTTTGCGTGTTCTGGTATTTTGTTCAATCACGAGTCACCGCTGCGCCCGGAGAGGTTCGTCACCCAAAAGATTGTATCTGTTGTGTGTCGAATTGCTGCTGGTAGTTCCGAAAAACTGCATTTGGGAAATATTTCAGTGCAGCGGGACTGGGGTTGGGCGCCGGAATATGTGGAGGCGATGTATTTGATGTTGCAGCAGGAAGAACCGGATGATTATGTAATTGCTACCGGTGCGAGTTATCCTTTGGAGGAGTTTGTGCAGACAGCGTTTGTGGCTGCGGGTTTGGATTGGCAGGAACATTTAGTAACCGATGCGAGTCTCTACAGGCTGACGGATATTGCTGTGGGGAGGGGAAATCCGGGTAAGGCGAAGCAAAAGTTAGGGTGGGAGGCGAAGTATAAAATGCCCGATGTGGTGCGGATGATGGTAGAGGCGAGGATGGGGAATGTTTGAGCAGCTTTTCTGAAAAGATCGCTCTTTTGTTAGGTATTAAAAAAAACTGTGTAGGAGTAATTGAGATGGGATTAGGAGATTGCAAACAGCTAATGTTGGTGCTGAAAAATGAATATAATCTGCCAACTTTTGTGGAAACTGGAACTTGGAAAGGTGA
>NZ_JADEWV010000451.1 GCF_015207455.1 Microcoleus sp. LEGE 07076 | reverse complement strand
TGAATTTACCCCCCCTCAATCCCCCCCTTGGTAAGGGTGGGAAGCAAGAAAATTTGCCGATCGTAATTGGTGCTCATTACGATTCTGTACCCGGAACGCCCGGGGCTGATGACAATGCTACGGGAGTTGCTGTTTTGCTGGAACTCGCAAGGAATCTCGCACTTCAACCGCTCAAATATCCAGTACAATTAGTGGCCTTCGATCTGGAAGAATCTGGTTTTTGGGGAAGCAGGCATCATGCGGCTAAATGCAAGCAACAGAAACAGTCAATCCGGCTGATGATTTCTTTGGAAATGTTGGGTTATTGCAACAACACTCCCAATTCGCAAAAATATCCCGCTGGGTTGAAATATTTTTATCCGAATATTGGCAATTTTATTGCTTTAATTGGGAATTTACGGACTGTTCCAGATATGATGAATCTGAGCAAAAATATCCGCAAAGTCGGTCAGCCTTGCGAGTGGTTGCCGGTGCCGAATCGAGGTTTGATTGTGCCGGATACTCGCCGCAGCGATCATGTTCCTTTTTGGGATAATGGTTATCCGGCGATTATGGTGACGGATACGGCTAATATGCGAAATCCGCACTATCATCAAGCAAGCGATAAGATTGAGACTTTGGATTTGAATTTTCTGGCTGGTGTTTGTCAGGGGTTGGTTGAGGCTATTCGATATTTATAATAGCAGTTTTATTTGAACTGACCTTTTGTACCTCGACGATCTAAAACAGGCTTTCCGGCCTGTTCCAGAAGAGATAAATTGTATTGTGGGGTGGGCTTCTAGCCCGCCCATAAAAGGCTTGCTGACATTGATAATAAATAATGATATGAATTCTATTTTTCCCGATCGCACTCGCTGGCAATTTTGGATTGATCGCGGTGGTACTTTTACCGATATTGTCGCCCAAAAGCCCGACGGTACACTAATCGTTCACAAATTGCTATCGGAAAATCCCGATCGCTACACCGACGCAGCAGTGCAAGGAATTCGCGATATTTTAGGAATTCCGGCAGATATTCCCATACCCGCCGCCCAAATTGAAGCGATTAAAATGGGGACTACGGTGGCGACAAATGCTTTGCTGGAACGAAAGGGATCTCGCACTATTTTGCTAATTACTAAAGGTTTCGGCGACGCTTTGAGAATTGGCTACCAAAACCGCCCGAATATTTTTGCCCGCCACATTATTTTACCCCAAATGTTGTACGATCGCGCGATCGAAGTTGCGGAACGTTACAGCGCTAGAGGTGAGGAGTTGACTGCTGTCAATCCCGATTTTATCCCGTCTTTGCAGCAAGCCTACGATGAGGGAATTCGCAGTTGTGCGATCGTATTTATGCACGGCTACCGCTACTCGCAACACGAAAAACAAGTTGCTCAAATAGCCAGAGAAATTGGTTTTACCCAAATATCAGTATCTCACGAAGTCAGCCCGCTGATGAAATTAGTTTCGCGAGGAGATACTGCCGTTGTCGATGCTTATTTATCTCCTATTTTACGCCGCTACGTCGAACAAATAACCAGTCAATTATCTCCTGTAGGGGCGGTGCCCCCTAGCCCGCCC
>NZ_JADEWV010000157.1 GCF_015207455.1 Microcoleus sp. LEGE 07076 | reverse complement strand
CCCTACAATAGGACTCAATCCAAAATCTAAAATCTTCTGGCTACTCGGCAAGCAACAACTCGATAAACTTATCCAACTCTTCGTTATACTTTTCAGCTTGCTTGTTGCCGATACTCAGCAGTTGCGATATCTTCTCTTCCGAAGCATCATCAATCAGCAGCGGTGGTTCGTGGCTCAAATCAGGACTAATTCTCAAATATTGATTTGGTCTTTCAATCGCATCATAAATTTGGATTAATTGATAATTTACAGTTTCAGCAACTCCCGCCATCATGATATTAATCAAAGGCTCAACCCACTGAATTTGACCCCAATTTTTCACTTCTTCGTAGGGGTATTTTTTCTGAGCTTCCCCCGTCCCTAATGATAAAATTACCATATCTTTTGCTGTCGGGCCTCTCTCGGGGCGATCCTCGGACGCTCTGAATTTATTTCTCACTTCCGCGTAGGCACAAAGTGCCGGATTGTTTGCGAATACTCCCCCGTCAATTAAAGCGTAACATTCGTTTGTTAAAGAGTAGATTTTACTAACTTCAAAGTAAGAAGGAGCAGCAGATGTGGCTCGGGCGATATCTCTGATAAAATAATCGAATTCTGGATGTTTTTTAGCATCTATTTGATTGAAAAAATTAGCTTTTCTTCTTTCAATGTCGTAACTGGAAATTAAACAAGGTTTCAGCAATTGGCTGAGTTGGCAATCTCTAAAGTTTTCGCTAAAGGATTTTTCTAATGGAGCGCTCGAATATTTTTCATCTATCAAACCGTCTAGAACTCGAAGTTTTTGCCAAAATGAACTCTTGAAAACGTCGCGGCCGTTGTTGATGGAAAAATTAACCGCGTCTTGGGCAGACCATCGAGGCCGGCTGGGATTTTCGGCATCGGGGAACAAATAGATGCAAGTTAAAATTCCTCCGGCACTTGTGCCGGCGATTAAATCAAAATAGTCAGCTATTCTCGCATCTGGGTTGCCGCTTTTTTGTTGCAGTTTTGACTCGATGCTAACTGCAACTTGCGCGGGGATAATTCCTCTAATTCCGCCTCCATCTATGGATAAAACTCTGTTATATTTAGCCATAATATTTGTGACCTGTTATTGATGTTTGCTTGTTTTATACAGTCTACACAGTAATAGCGGTAATGTGTACGCCGCACACCCTACATAATTCGGTTGTGCGTCTAGAAATTTCCCAAATTCATATCTAATATCTCAAGTCTAAATTTAATTGGCGGGCTGCGATCGTGTATCGCAAAATGTATTCTACAATTTCTACGTAATTGTAGGCGGAGGCTGGCGAGTCAGCCCAGACTGTGATGCCGTGATCGCGAATTAACAAAGCGGGTACAGCAGGCGCACAACTGGCAAAATATTCGCAAATTTCCTTGGCTATCTTAGGGACTGCCAAATAATTTGCAAATAGGGGCATCGACACCTGGGGGTTTTCCTCCCACACTCCCAAACCCTTCAGCATTTCGATCGCGGGTAAGGGCACTGCATCGCCTGCTGTTAGCCGAGAAACTAAATTTGCTTCGATCGAGTGAACGTGATAGCAAGCTTTAGCGTTTGGAAAACAATTGTAAACGGCTAAATGAATGCTGGTTTCGGCGGAAGGGCGGCTTTCGGCTACAAGTTGCTCGACGATCGCGCCGTCGGAACTCATTCTGATAAAATCTTTTTCAGTCAACTGCCCTTTGGCGCGCCCGCTAGCAGTAATCCAAAAACTGCCATCTGGTAAGCGGGCTGAAAGATTGCCAGCAGTCCCCACCATCCAACCGCGATCGTAAAAATGTTTGGCTGCTGCAATTAAATCCAATCTCAAATCGCCACTCATTCTTTCCAAATCCTCAGTTTTTTATCTAGCTTTTATGTTAATAGGGATTGCGCTAGCCTATTTAAATGTAGGGTGCACAATGTACACCTTACCAATACACATACCGCAGAGTGAAGAAACACCAATGCCCTGTTTGGCCAATGCCCGAGAGAATCTAATTCACCTGAGAAAGGCTATAGTTTCAATTCCATTTCTGGGATAAAGTTTCCAACACGTCAAAAAAATTATCCCATTTAGTATAAGGCTTTTGCTGTTCGTCTAGATATTCGGCAAGCCGATCGCGCGCAAACACAGACGAAGCCTGCAAAGCCATATTAAAATCCGTCAGCGAATCTCCAATTGCCACCTGTTCGCAGGCCGGGTGGAGGCGCATCACCCGCACCTTAGACACCAATTCTGTATCTCCTTCAAACTCAGAATTGACTTGCAAACAAGCGCCTGTCGCGTCCAAATCCACAGCGTAAAGGGCGATCGCCCGGTGTACCAAATCGCCCATTACAGCTTCTACCATAATCCGAAGCCCGCCAGAAACGATCGCAAAACCCACCCTTTTATCGTCCAAGAAATCCAGCAATTCCACCAATCCCGGTCGCATCAGCTTTCCCCTAGAAAATTCCACAATTTCCCCGTAACATTCCGAGGGAATAGACTCCAGTAACTGCCGCACTCCCGATCGCAAACTCAGCCTTCTTGCATACATTTCCGGCATCAATTGAGACGACAATTCCGGTGCAAAATGCTTTAGCATTGCCACAAAAGTCTCTTCAACTGTTATCGTACCGTCAAAATCGCAAAATACCACCCGTTGCCGATCGTTGGGAATTGGAGATTTTTGCTTGTCATCGGTCATTGTCAGTCGCACAAGATAGAGAACAGAAAAATTTTACACTATTCATCCTACACCGAACAAGCAACAAGAAAAATCGCAGTCTGAAGAAGGAAGATGCAAGAAAGAATATCGAAGAAAGCTTGAGTTATCGTCGCGATAAAACGCTTGAGTTATCCGGGGAAGAAGCAATCGATTGCACGGACAAAGCGCAATGCGAGAACCGAACCTCCTAGCTGTCTGGCGCGGTTATAATAGCTAACCGCTGTTTACTGGGTTGCGCCCGCAGGATTTTATCAAGAATCTTCGAGTTCGTCTTCGAGTTCGTCTTCGAGTTCGTCTTCGAGTTCATCTTCGAGTTCGTCTTCGAGAAATGCTTCTACATCCTGCTTTTGATTTTTACTCTTTTGGGGGTTAGCCTTAGCCGGCAAACAGATTAAATTGTCATCCTCAGTATTAATCAAACCTTTCGATCGCAACTTGCCCATCAGCCGCGTCACAGTCACCCGCGTTGAGCCGATGGCGCTGCCAATTTGAGCGTGAGTCAACACCCAAGGCAGCCGGTAGCCCCGAACCACATCCGGTTCTGTCTCACCTACGTAAGGTTCACCAAACTCTTCGATCAGCAAAGTGAGAAAACCCAGCAGTCGGTCGATCGTCCGGCGCTGTCCCAAAGTGCTCAGCCAGAGCAGTTTTCGCTGGTGTTGATAGCGAAACGCATCCAAAATTTCCCTGCGGAAGTGAGGCCAATTATCCAAATCGTGCCAATACATCCACACTACGTGAGTTTGATCGGCGTGAGCGAAAGCTTGGAGGGTAAACGGAGACTGAGCAACCAGTTCAAACGGTTGACCCGCGCCGACGAAGCCCAAAAAAGCTTCTTCTGTAGTTTTGCGAGCTGATTTTAACCCGGGCTTCGCCGAGGCGCTAACTTGAGCGCTACCTACGAGCCGCACAGCACCTTTCTGGACTAAATAGAGCAGTCCTGGTCTGGCGGGAATCTTCTCGTCTTTGCTAAAAGTCCGGCAGCGGTAGTGTTCCTGGGCCCAGTCAATAATTCGCTGCCAAGTGATAAAAGGTCGGTCGATCGTCTCTACAGGTGTGGAAGTTGATTGCATAAGTGAGGCTTTGGGATATATTTAATTCGTCAAAAAAACAGCTTCTGCCAGCATTGCGATACAAAGTGAGACAACCAACCCCCGATCGAGCTTGCACGCTTCAGAAGCGTGCTGACTCTTCTCTGTTTCACCTAAAAATTCAATGTAGCAAAAAATACATTAAAATGGTAGAGTTCAGCCAAGAGTTTTTCGTAAATTATTATATATGCACCCCAAAAATCGCTCAAGCGCCGATTAATTCGATGTAGGCCGTCCGGGCGAGCCGATCGACCATCTTTAGATATCAGCAGTTTAACGTACAACAACAGCCCCAGCGGTAACACTCTCCAGTCACTTTTACCCCAGGATCGACCAATAATTGATACAGCAAATATGCAGCAGTGCCGAGAAGTTACAGTTAAGTGTTTTTTGCTTTCTCAGTTTCCCGGCGCGATCGCCCAGCAGAAGACGCTGGCACAAATTCCGTTAAATCGGGGTAAAGATAGCGATCGGGTGCTGTACGTGTCTGCGATCGCCCTCAAATTGGCTAAAACTTGGCAGCAGACACCGCAGGCGATCGCAGCACAGTTAGCCGAAAATCTCGAACCGCTGTGCAGTCCAGATTTCGCCATTAAAGTCGCGCCAACGGGCATAATTGAGCTAGAGCTGACTGATACAGGTTTAGCCATCTGGTTGCAGCGTTTAGCTCAAAATTCCCTCCCACTCCCAGAATTTAGAATATTATCTCCTGCGTTGTCAGCCGATCGGCTGTTTCCCATTCAATACAGCCACGCGCGCTGCTGTTCCCTGCTGCGAATGGCCGATCGCGATCTGTTAATTGCGATCGGCCAACCCGATGTCGCCACAGCACCCCAAATTTGGTCGCTAACAACCCCAAACCCCATCCCCTGGCTCGACGACAAAAAGCTGCGATTAGTACATCCAGCAGAATACAATTTAATCTCACAACTAATCACAGCCCTAGACAATTTATCTCCAGTTTTTCGGAATTGCACCCAACAAAAACCACTCAACTTTTTCAAAACAGCTAATAATTTGAGCCAAGCATTTCAGACTTTTTACAGCCAGTGTCGAATTTGGGGTGAAGTTAAAACAGAAACACCAAAACTTGCCCAAGCCAGATTAGGCTTAGTATTAGCAACTCAATCATTACTCAGGTTTATCCTAGAAGAATTATTGAACGCTGTGGCTCCCTTAGAACTTTGATTTGTTTTTCTATTAGCGATCGATCCCTCCTAGGGCGTATTTTCAAAGTCTAGATCCCCCCCGACCCCCCTTAAAAAGGGGAGATAAAGAGTGGCTAAGTCCCCCTTCTTAAGGATTTTCTGATTTGATTAAACGAACTGATAAAGCGACAGAAGTCTTCTCTTTCGTCCCCCTTTTTAAGGGGGATTTAGGGGGATCTAGACTTTGCCTAAAAGCGACATTTGTATGGGTTTCAGGCCTAAATTGACACCAATGCGCCCGTGCCTACCCCTCTGATGGCTCTAAGCTAAATTGAAATTCGCAGCATTAATCAAGCTGGCAGACACCCCATTCAGAGAAGCTAAAATTTCACCTGTTGCCGACAAACGGATGAAAGTTGAACTGTTTTCTTGAGTAACAGACAATTGCGAGAAAGTCAGTCCGTTACCCAAAACTAACAAGTCTTTACCAACTTCAAAGTCAGTAATAATATCAGTCCCAGAATTGGTGGAAAGCAAGAATTTATCATTGCCATTACCTCCCGTCAAAACATCACTTCCCAAACCGCCAGTCAGCAAATCATCACCCTTACCTCCCAGCAGAATATCGTTGCCATCACCGCCATTCAAAATGTCAGCACCGCGGCTGCCAAACAACGCATCATTTCCGCTACCTCCCAGCAGAATATCGTTACCTTTGCCGCCGAAAAGAGAGTCATTGCCAGAGGTACCGTCGAGGTAATCATTGCCCCTCATGCCCATCAAAACATCATTTTCGCTGCCGCCAGTCAGGATATCGTCGTCATTTGTACCGAGAATTGCATCTGGAGAATTGCTGCCGAAATCCGCATCGCCCGTGACAACAGGAGTCGCAATCCCACCAGGTGTTGTTACAGCTTCAATTTTGGTATCTAAAGCCGTACCAGTATTCTCAGCAACTAACTGGGAAATTGGCTTGCTTCCGGCACCAACGGCTTTAAAGTCTTGACTCGTTGCGCCCAAAGATACTTTTTGGACGCGGGCGACTGCTTCGGGAATGGATGTTCCTGTTGTACTGGAGACAGCGCTATCAATGCGTTGATTTGCTGTTGCCATTACTGTCGCAGCTTGCGAGGCAATTTGGGTGAAGTTTTGACTGTTAAAAGTCGGGTCAACTTGCTTGATTCTACTGACAGATTGCTGAATTATTGGTTCTAAATCTGCTGCATTGCTGAGGTTTAAAACTGTACTGGATTGAATTCGAGTCGTAAGTGAACTGACAACAGCCTTGACAATATCCTTAGTTAATGCACTAGAAGCACCGTCAATCAAAGCGCTAGTTTGAGTGATGACGTTTTGGACTTTCACCATTGCGGATAAGACTTGGACTCCTCCTGGCTGGTTGTTGTTGGTTGCCTTGATGGGATCGAAGCTAATTAGGTCAATATCAGCGGGGATGCCAAGGGAAGTTTTGACGGAAGATTGTGCCTGTTCTGATGTAACTCCTTTGTCGATTAAGTCAGCAACTAAGCTGGTTAAGAGGGTGACAACAGTAGCATCTGGTGGTGCGGTAACTGGTGTTTCTAGCGGTAAACCGGTGGCGGTATCGGTGCCACCTATGGCAACTATATTGCCTTCTTCTGGGTCAATTTCCCCGTTTTCATTTTTGTCAAAAATGTTGGAGGCGAGATTCAGATTGAATTCACCATTAGGGCTAGTTATGGCAGAGGGTTCGTTAGGATCGAGTATGCCGTTTTTGTTGGCATCTAAGAAGACAGTAGCACCAGCAATGTAATTGTCAATCACAAAACCAAAACCGCTGAAATTGTTACTATTGAACCGGACGATCTCGCTAACGCTGGCACCTGATGAATCCGTTCCCGTTATCTTCAGCCAGTAGCCAAAACTCTTCGGGCGAGTTTCGCCTATATTAATGGTGCGAGTTTCGGGATCGAAAGTTAACCATGAAGGGAGAGGAATTTCATCAAAACTTGACCCATCGATCGGCTTCCGATAGTCAACGCCGTTGAGATCCTTTTGCGAAGCGAACTTAGGTTGCTTCGACGCGATCGCGATCGTATAATTAATGCTGTCGCCCGGATCGGGGTCAGTATAAGTGTTTGGATCGAAGGTAAACGTATTGCCAGTTTGAAAAAAATCTCGCGATCCACTTTGCGACCAGATAGAAATATTTACAACTGGTGGGCGATTATCCGTTGGTGTCGGTGTTGGTGTCGGTGTTGGTATCGGTATTGGTGACGGTGGTGTCGGTGTCGGCGTTGGTGGTGTGGGTGTCGGCGTTGGCGATATTGGCGTCGGCGTTGGTGGTTCTGGTGTGGGTGTTGGCGTTGGTGTTAGTGGTGGTGGTGTCGGCGTTGGTGTTAGTGGTGGTGCTGGTGTTGGTGTCGGCGTTGGTGGTGTGGGTGTCGGCGTTGGTGGTGGTGTTGGTGTCGGCGTTGGTGGTGTTGGTGTCGGCGTTGGTGGTATTGGCCCTGGTATCGGTGTGAATATCGGTCTTGGTGGTGGTGTTGGTGTTGGTGCTTCTGGTATCGGTATCGGTGGCGATATTGGTGTCGGTGCAGTGTAATTAATAATAGTCGTGGTAGCAGTATCAGCGGTAATTATCGGTATTGCCGCTGCGACACCTGTGGGATTTGACAGGGTGACGGTAATAGTTTCATCAGGTTCAACTACGGTGTCGCCCAACACATCCAGAGTAATGGTTTTCGATATTTCACCGGTCACAAAATTAATCGTACCCGTAGTAATTCGTGCGCCAGAAGTGCCGCCGATATTGTTATAATCGGTGACGTTGGTAGCAGTTCCTGCGATCGCATAGTTGACGCTACTTGCCCCGCTAGTGTCCTCGCTGCGAGTCACAGTGAAAGTTAGAGGTTTTTTGCCGCTATTGCCTTCCTCAATGGTGGCAGCATTGGTGGCAATGGCATAAGCAACAGAACCTCGATCGGCAATAGTTAGTGTGGTTTGTTTTGTGAAACCAGCCATCGCACCTGTGATTGTACCCAGGTTAAAAATTGCGGTTTCGGCGTTTTCTTTGATACTGTCAGACTTGATAGTAACTGCAATATTCTGGGTGAGTGCGTCACCTGTTGCACCTGCGGGGAAGGTAATCGAAGTAGGGGAAAAGGTGTAGTCTGAATTTTGGGTGGCTGTGCTGCTGGGGTCGAGGACAATTGGCACAACTACATCGTTTAAGGGAGTGCCACCAGTGATGATGACGGGAATATTAACTACTGTGTCTGTTGTTCCTTCCACGCTGCTGTAAGTGGCTGCACCGAAATTAACTGTATTCGATGTATTCAGCAGAACCGAGACATTGTTACTGAAAGCCGTAGCTATATCCAACTTGCCGTCAGCATTAAAATCTGCCGCAGCCATAGAAGCTTCACTTTGCCTGAGGCTTCGGGTCGTAAAGTTGCTGAGATTACCAAATTGACCCGTACCATCTCCTAACAAGACTGAAACGGTATAAAAGTCGTTAGACGTGGCTAAATCGACTTTGCTGTCGCCGTTAAAGTCGCCTGCAAGTATAGAATAGGGACGAAATTTGACAGCAAAGTTGGTAGCATTACCAAAATTACCCGTACCATCTCCCAAGAAGACTGAGACATCTTGATCAGTGCTATTATTGGCGGCGAGATCGAGTTTACCGTCGCCATTAAAGTCGCCTGTGACGACAGTGTGATCCCCTCTCCTTGCGGTAAGGTTAACGGCGGAGTTAAAGTTGCCATTACCATCTCCTAAGAAAATGGAGATGTTATCAGTATCGTCCCTATTCGACGTGACCAAATCGACTTTGCCGTCGCCGTTAAAGTCGGCTGTGGCAACAGTATACTTGAGTTTTTGGGTATTAATCTTAACGGCAGTGCCAAAGCTACCAGTACCAGATCCGAAAAGTATTGAAATGAATGTATCGCCGTTACGAATTGTGGCTAAATCTAAGTTGCCATCTCCGTTAAAGTCGGCGGCTGCGATCGAGCTATGATTTATGTCTTGACCGAAGTTGGTAGGATTGCCAAAACTGCCCGTACCTGTCCCCAGCCGGATGGAAACGAAACCGCCATTACCAGGATTCGCTACAGCTAAATCGAGTTTGCCGTCTCCATTAAAGTCGCGCACTGCAACGCCAGAGGGACTCTCGTTACCTGGATTAAATAAGGTGATAGGAGTAGCAAAGCTGCCCGTACTACCCGTCCCCAACAATATGGAAATATCTCTGGAGTTCCTGTTTAGCACGGCTAAGTCGAAGAAACCGTCTCCGTTAAAGTCGCCCGTGCCCATGTCAGCAATCGGTGTACCCACACTATAGTTCCTGGCTTCACTGAAGGTGGAGAGGACGTGGCTGTATGCTGCTAGAACTTCGGGCCGAAATGCTAAAGAGGCTGCTATTTTCCCGGTTGTTACTTCTAGTTCCCAGTCGCCGCCTTTTGCTGCACTGCCGATGAGGTTTTTGGAGGCGGCAACTTTGGTATTTGTGAGTTGGGCGATGCGCTGGATGAAGGTGAAGGATGTCAATGCGACATTACAACCATAAATCAGAATCTCCGCACGAGGAGTTAAAGCACTCCGCCACTGCTGCAATTTCTCGGCATAAGTTTCCAGATTGTCAGAACACAATCTGGTTTTGCCCAGTTGCAAGCTGCCGGGAGATCCGTGCGAAATTATGTGAATGCTGTCAATATTGCTGCGAAGAGCTAAAACTTCGGTAATTTGGTCGATCGCATCCCGGTTCTCATCCAAAATTACTACTTCCGTACCCGGTGTTACCCCGGCAATCAAACTTTGATAATCTGTAACTTGAGAATCGATAAAGGCGATCGCACTTCCTGAAACTTGAGTGTTTGAAGTTGGCATGACAAAACCTATTGCTAGTTTAAACAAGATGGAAAATTGATTGTCAAATCATCAGAATTTATTGCATAAAACATTGTAAATTTTTGAGAAATATCTACGATGTTTTATACAGGCACAGCTTCTAACGGAGGGAGTACCCCCGTGTTTTTCTCCTCGCCCGCGAGGACAAACATGATTCAACTTTGCACGCGCCTACTAAGTAGGTATGCGGAATTAAACCAAACTACGTAACAGTATGGAAATAAAGTTAAATTACCCAGTTTTAAGGGATTTGCACGCTTTACAATCGTTTACATAGTTACGTTTTACAGCGCCTAGTTTGTTGATTGCCGATCGAGAATGCTGCAAGAGATATTAAGTCGATCGCCCTTTCTACCGTATTTTGATTAAATCACGTGGCTATTTGAGTTCTTGAGTGAGTTCTCATCGACTTCTCATCGACTTCTCAATACTCCCTTAGCCGTGCAACACAACATTGTCAAAATACAAGCGAAATGCTTCAGTTTCTTCGCTTTGTTCGGAAGGACAAAACTACGTTAAAATACAATACCGTTGAGTTAACATATTTATGCCCTGGAGATCCCTTGCAGCATCCCCCTTCTTAAGGGGGACGCAAGAGGGCATTCTTGTCCCACCCCCTACTCCCCTTGAGAAGGAGTGTGCCAGGGAGATCGTCTTAAGTAAACCGTATTGCGTTAAAATATGTATAGCAATCCTAAACAATCGCGCAAAATATGTAGGGGTAGTGCCTTTCTTTGCCTACCCTCGATCGGGGATATTCACGATCGGGCATAGCTACCCTACCCTTCACCCAACCCCTGCGGGAAACGGTAACGCACGCGCGTGAGGGGGAGAGTTCCTACAATAAATTAGACAAATGATGCGAGGATAACTATAGTTTAAGGCATGGCAGGCAAAACTTGCTCTTCTTCAATTTTGGCGATCGGCAGCGTTACCGTAAACGTACTCCCGACACCCTCTTCACTGCTCAACACAATTTCGCCGCCGTGCAAGTCCACGCATTTTTTAACAATGCTCAGCCCCAATCCAGTACCAGGAATTATACCGACATTTGCAGCCCGGTAAAACGAATCAAACAGCCGTTCTTGGTCTGCCAAAGGTATGCCAATTCCGGCATCTTTTACCGAAAAAATTACCTCAATTTCAGTAACTTTTAATTCAAAAAATACTTGAGTATTTGGGGCAGAATATTTAATAGCATTTGACAGCAAATTGCCCAGAATTCGGCGCAGCAAGCTCGCATCCAAACAAACCATCGCCGATTCACTGTGATTCACAAAAATCAGCGTCACCGGATCGGTTTGAGGCTTCAACTTCAGGCCGCTCTGAAATTCCGCTACCAGTTCATTACAAAACTTTGCTAAGTCTAGCGGTATCGAGCAAAACGCGATTTTTCCCGACTCAGATCGACCCAGCAGCAAAACGTCATCTAATAACCGATCGATACTTTTTACTGCTGCTTGAGTTTTGTCTAGCATTTCTTGTGTTTTTTCATCTGTTAATGTCGATTTGTATTTGGTAAGAACTTGCGTAGTGCCGAGGATGAAGTTCAAAGGATTGCGAACGTCGTGAGCAATCATGTACAGCAAAGATGTTTTCATCTCGTTGAGTTCTTGGGCTGTTTGCAATGCGAGATCGAGTTGGTCGTGAGACAATTTGAGAGTTAAAGACAACTGGCGCGATCGCAGCAAAATCTCCACCCGCGCTTGCAATTCTATCTTCTCGACCGGAGCAATAATTAAATCATCAATAGTTTGCCAAATAAATTGCGTTGCCATCTTGACATCTGAGCGAGATGTAATTAAAAGAAAAGGCAAACATACGGGGTGTTCTGCCTGTTTTTTTGCAGCGATCCATTGCCAGTGGATTTTCAAAGCCTGACCGTCAATTATCGCCAGGTCAAAAGATTGATTAAGCGATAAAAAATCATCAATATTTTCGGTTGAGTTGGGCAGCAATACCTCATAGTAAACTGCCAGCCATTCTAATAACAAGCGGCGATTTTCTTTTTGTTCGACAAGCAATAAAATTTGACTCACGCAGGTTCTCCTAGCAAGCTGTGAATAACAAACAGCAAATCTCTAACGATCAAAGGTTTTACCAATATACTCCGAGCACCGCGGGAGAAGCTTTCGTGTCCAATGGCAGCGCTTTGTTTGGGCGAAAGTATCAGAAAAGGGATTTGGTGACTTTGCAGTTGTTCGCAGCAGTCCCAAATCCGGCGATCGAAACCAGAAATATCTACTAAAGCCATCTTGATCCTAGCAGGCTGACCGATCGCTCGCGCCGCATCTTCCAAGTCAGAAGCTGCCAACATCTGGTATCCTTCTTTGTTAAGAAATTGTGATAAGAGTTCCAAGTTTCGCTGATTGCGGTCAACCGCTAAAATTATTGAATTGCCAGTCATCTGTCAGCTTCCTCGGAATCAGGCTGATGCCATTTGAGATTTGCTCGATAGATTGGGTAAAAACCCCGTCCTTTAAACACAGATCGACCCAGAACCCCGATTCAATCTTCATCAGTTCCTTTGTCAATCCACACCGGCCCGGAACTCAAAATGCCGCGCAGCCCCCATATCGGTTTGCTGACTTTGATGCCGTAGCGAGTAATATCGAGTTCTCGCAGAGTTTTCTCGAAATTGCTGACTCGTTTTTTAATTACGCCGATCGCCTTGCGGATTTCTGTTCTATTATGCAGTTGGCGTTCCAGATAGCGGATAAACAGAATATTATCCGCCAAATAGCTAATCCCGATCTCGGTCATCCGAAAATCTCCACCAACCCCTTCTACCTCATTAATCAAGATCACCGTCACTCCCATATTCTTGAGATACTTGCACAAAGCGTGCAAATTGTTCACCAAATCTTGCCCCCGCATCGAAAGCTGATAGCCAGAAATACTGTCAATCATCACAATCCGCGTCTTTTCCTGCTCCACCTCTCGGCGTACCATATTGGCAAACTGATCCGGCGAGTAGAGTAAAGGTTCCACAGGTATCACCGAAAGACTTCCCTGCGCCATCATCGCCCCAACCGGGATGTTAACTGATTCGCAGCGGTGCAGCAGAGTCGAAATTGACTCCTCAAAAATGTAAACTACCGATCGTTCCCCCCTTCCCGCCGCCTCCTTCATAAACTGAATTCCCACCGTCGTTTTACCCGCACCGCTAGGCCCAGTAATCACCGTCACAGTCCCCCGTTCCAGTCCCCCGTGCAAAAGTTCGTCCATTTCTGGAACCCCAGCAGAAATCGGTTCAGCCACAAAATCCTGTTGATAGTTGTCTGGAAGCAGTCGCGGAAATACCTCCATCCCAGCCTCAGTCAGGCGCAGCGAATGGCGGCCGTCGCGGAAGTTGGAACCGCGCAGCTTGGTGACAGACAGAGTGCGCCCTTCAGGCCGCAATTCTAAGTAAATTACGCCATCGCTGATGAATTGCAAATCGTCGTCGGGAGCACTTGATGTCCCTTCGGAGGTGAACACCACTGTCGCGCCTCCTTCCACCAAAAACCGCAGAAAAGACAGAACTTGCTTGCGAAACTGAAACTCATCTGCTGCTAAGTAGCGAAATTGAGTAATTGCATCCAAAAACACCCGTTGCGGCTTGACAGCTTGGACTCGTTCGATAATCTTTTGTGTAGTGGGTTCTCGTTCTACTTCTGACGGGGAGAAAATGTCATAGGTTTGAACTTCTGTAAAAAATTCGGAGGAGGGGCTCAAATCGAGGAAAGCCACCGCTTCGATATCAAAACCGAGAGTTTCGGCATTGGCGCGTAATTGCGCTTCCGGTTCTCCTAAAGTAATAAACAGCGGCTTTTCACCCACAGCAATACCTGCGGCCAAAAAGTGAAAGCCCAGCGTAGTCTTGCCAGTACCCGGGCCGCCGCGCACCAGATAAGATCGCTGAGGAATCAGCCCGCCGTCAATCACTTCGTTGAGACCGGTAATTCCCACAGAAAGCCGGTTTTGAGATATTTGTTTGTTCATGTTTTGAATATCGGGCCCGTATTAATATTTAATGGTTTTAGGCAGTGCTGTAATTATTTTTTTACCTGGTGTCTGATAACCTTCATGAAATCTTTCTCTACCGAAAATTACGTTACCACACAAGAATTAGAAAGTATTGTCGGCACTGCTGCCATCTGTTTGTGGCAAGACACAGAGGTTGTTTGGCAAAATCGGGTAGAAAAAGCAATTGCGCCCGGTACTTCAATAGACTGCACTGT
>NZ_JADEWV010000156.1 GCF_015207455.1 Microcoleus sp. LEGE 07076 | reverse complement strand
GGTAATTGATTAATCTTATCCAGCGTAATATCTACATACTTTTCACCGTTACTTGCCCGATTTTCCCCAAAATATCCCTCATCGCCGTCGTGCTTGTGAGGGCCGCTGACAGCTTCTGCATAGCGGCCTTGCGAACGCGCTTGATTGAACTCAGAAGTCGGGAACCAGTACCAGCGAGTCGGAAAAACTATGCCGCCAATATCCTCAATTGAATCGCGAGTGCCGCGAAAATGGAAAACGCGATCGGCTTCTGCAAAACCATTTTTTCCCGAAAACACGCCCCCAACCGAAATAACAGTAATTTCTGCTTTCAGCCATTCTTTAAGGTAGCGAGTAGCACCCAAAGCAACTTGTGCGCCGCCGCTAGTGCCAATTAAAATAACTTGCAAAGGTTTTTGAGGATTAGCTAAAATCGGAGATTTAGCATTCATGCGCTCGATAATTGCATTAGCAATTCCCTGATTGTATGCAAAACCGTAGCGATAATCGAGAGAAATTGCAAACCTCCAGAGATTGCGAATTTTGATAAATATATCCCCCCCAATCGGCCAGCTTTTTGCGTGTTCTGCAAACCGCCAAAAAGGAGCTAGCAACCGCTGTCCGCCTAAACTTTTGTTAGAAGCTGAATAAGGAAAAACATCTCCCACTGCTACGCACTGCGGGTGACGTTCAACTAAATGTTTGAGAAAAAATGCTTCTCCCGGTGTTAGTTCGTCCCCCGAAAAATCGCCCACTCCCGGTAAAAAGATGATATAACAATTGCTCGGTGAAGACTTGCGCGATTCCGGGCTGCTGTCGTTTTCGGGCAATATCTCCGGCGAATTTTTTTTGAAACCCAAAGTTTCGGCACTTTGACCCAGCCACCATATAACAGTTCCCACTGGCGAAAGAATGCCCCAAACTAGCAGGATTAGACCTGCGATGAGCAACAAATTTAAACTTCCCCCGCGCAGCCACGCAAGTATTCGCAAAATCAATCTTAGCATTTAATAAATTCTGGTAGAATGCCTGTTATACCAATTTAATGTGAAGTTGCACATATTCCGATCCCCCTCGCATCCCCCTTAATAAGGGGGACTTTGATAGGAATCTTGTCCCCCCCTTATTAAGGGGGGTGCCAGGGTGATCAGATTCGGGAGCAGCCTCATAAAAAATTGATATTAATTACCTAATTATGTAGAAATATTTCGGTGATTGTGCTGTATTAGAGCTTATTTTGTCCGAGTTGTCAACTATTTTGAGGAGCTGGAGTTAAACGTGAGAGGAGAAGATTCAATTGCAGGTTTGCGAATAACGCTTTGGAACGCGCTTTCTTTGAACAGCAACTTTTACGAAAAAACTCCCTACACTGCCATAACGAAGCGGATAGCTTTAACGATTGTAATTTTAGCAGCGGTGTCCCGCGTTTTTGGCAGTGCCGTCATTTTGTTAATCAATCGAACTGAGCTATCAGTGTTATTGTTAGCACTTTTTATAGATGGTTTGGCACTGGTGGGGGGTTATTATTTTTGGACTTTTACTATCTTTAAAATCGGGCAGTGGCTGAAACCGGGTCACGTAAGTTATGGGGAATTGTTGGTGCCGATCGGATTTGCCTACGCCCCGCAAGTGCTGAATTTTTTAACGTTAATTCCCTTGCTGGGAGAAGGGATAGAGCGGATATTAGCTGTGTGGAGCTTGCTGGCTGTAATTGTGGCAGTTCGCCAAGGTTTGGATATTAAAACTCGCTGGGCGGTGTTAATTTGTTTTGTGGGTTGGCCGCTGATTCAAATTGCGATCGGGCTTGTGAAAGTTATTAAACAGTTGGTTCCACAATGGCTTTAAAGTCAGGAAATTGTAACTGTCTGTCGTCCCAAAAGCCCCTAAAAACTGGTTTTAAAAGTTATCGAAATCTCTGGGGCGAGGATGTGAATAAGAGGAATTAACAGGCGCTGCAAATTGGAAATTTGCGATCGGGCGCGCCCAGAGGTTCCTTAAGCTGTTAAGATGAAATTGGTTTTGGAGAAAATGCTCGATGATCGAATAACCTGATTTGAAACAAAGGTATTCCGGGTTGGCGATCGAGGTACAGTCGCTAGCTGGCTTTGAGAGAACGCTTGACAGGGGAGCGGCAACAAAGTACATTGGCAGAGGGTGAATAACATGGTTGATGAGATTAATTTGTATGGCGACTGGCCGATCGCAGTGCCAGACGGCAAACACACCCCAACTATTCGGCTCTCCCCACTGTCTGCCCCCTATTACTAGCGATACATTAACTAAAGAAGGAAATACACAAAAATTTACATATATAATTTGTGTAGTGTTCCAAATCGCTCCTCACCAGCAGCGATACAGCCCTCGCCAAGACAGTAGGAAGGAAGAAATATGTTTGAACGCTTTACAGAACAAGCCATTAAAGCAATAATGCTAGCCCAAGAGGAAGCGCGGCGCCTCGGCCACAATTTTGTAGGCACCGAGCAAATCCTCCTGGGACTCGTGGGCGAAGGCACTGGCATCGCTGCAAAAGTATTACTGGATATGGGCCTTAACTTGAAAGAGGCGCGCAATGAAATCGAAAATATTATCGGTAGAGGTTCCGGATTCCTGCCGCCGGAAATTCCGTTTACGCCCCGCGTCAAGCGCATTTTTGAGACTGCTCTCAACGAAGCGCGGCAGTTGGGCCACAATTACATCGGCACCGAGCACATTTTGCTGGGGCTGATCCAAGACGATGAAGGGGTGGCGGCGAAGGTGCTGCAAAACCTGGGAATCGATCGGCAGAGAGTCCGCACTCAGGTAATTCGCGCCGTGGGAGAAGTGGCGGTGGCACCAGGAGGCAGGGGGGAAAGCGGCGATCGCAAAATCCCAACTTTAGAAGAATTCGGCACAAACCTTACCAAGCTAGCAGCCAGCGGCAAACTCGATCCCGTGGTGGGCCGCGAAAATGAAATCGAGCGCGTGATCCAAGTGCTGGGGCGCCGCACGAAGAACAATCCAGTGTTAGTAGGCGAACCCGGAGTCGGCAAAACAGCCCTCGCCGAAGGCCTCGCCCAGCGGATTGTTAACAGAAACGTCCCGGAAATTTTAGAAGACAAACAAGTAATCAGCCTCGATATGGGTTCGCTGATTGCTGGTACAAAATTCCGAGGCGAATTTGAGGAACGGCTGACGAAAATCATGGCAGAAATTCGCGCAGCAGGCAATATCATTCTGGTAATTGATGAAATTCATACCTTAGTCGGTGCAGGCGCGATTCAAGGCAGCATGGACGCTTCCAATATGCTCAAACCCGCCCTTGCTAGAGGTGAATTGCAGTGTGTGGGCGCGACAACTTTGGATGAATACCGCAAGCACATCGAGCGCGATGCTGCCTTAGAACGTCGGTTCCAACCGATAAAAGTTGGCGAACCGAGCGTAGCTGAAACAATAGAAATATTGTACGGTTTGCGATCGGCCTACGAACAGCACCACAGACTGACAATCTCCGATGCAGCTTTAGAAGCAGCGGCTACACTGTCAGACAGGTACATTAACGATCGATTTTTGCCCGACAAGGCGATCGACTTAATTGACGAAGCAGGTTCCCGCGTCCACGTCTTGAACTCGCAAACCCCGCCCGAAGTTAAAGAACTCAAAAAACAACTTCCGGCCGTCAGTAAAGAAAAAGATGCTGCGGTGCGCGAACAAGACTTCGACAAAGCTGGCAAATTGCGCGATCGCGAATTAGAAATCGAAGCCGAAATCGCCGAAGCTACTATCAACAAAAGCCAGATCAGAATCTCTCCGATTGTCACCGAAGAAGACATCGCCCACATCGTGGCAAATTGGACGGGAGTACCTGTTAGCAAGCTGACCGAATCGGAATCGGAATTGCTGCTGCACATGGAAGACACCTTGCACCAGCGTTTGATCGGTCAAGAAGAAGCTGTCAGCGCAGTTTCTCGGGCGATCCGCCGCGCGCGGGTTGGCTTAAAAAATCCGAATCGCCCGATCGCCAGCTTCATCTTTTCCGGGCCAACAGGCGTCGGCAAAACCGAACTGACAAAAGCCCTGGCTTCCTATTTCTTCGGTTCGGAAGAAGCGATGATTCGGTTAGATATGTCCGAATTCATGGAACGCCACACCGTCTCCAAACTGATCGGTTCGCCTCCGGGTTACGTCGGCTACGACGAAGGCGGCCAACTAACAGAAGCAGTGCGCCGCCGTCCTTACACAGTCATCTTGTTCGACGAAATCGAAAAAGCTCACCCGGATGTCTTCAACATGATGTTGCAAATCTTGGAAGACGGCCGCTTGACCGATGCCAAAGGTCGGACAGTAGACTTTAAGAATACGCTGCTGGTGATGACCTCAAACATCGGTTCGCGAGTGATTGAAAAAGGCGGCGGCGGTCTCGGTTTCGAGTTTGCTGAAACTGCCACAGACGCGCAGTACAACCGCGTTCGCAGCTTGGTAAACGAAGAATTGAAACAGTTTTTCCGTCCCGAATTTATCAACCGCTTGGATGAGATTATCGTCTTCCGCCAGTTGAACAAGGAAGAAGTCAAGCAGATTGCCGATATCATGTTGCAGCAACTCTTCAGCCGCTTAACCGAACAGGGTATTACTTTGTCGGTGACAGACAAGTTCAAGGACTTGTTAGTTACAGAAGGCTACAATCCCAGTTACGGTGCTCGACCTTTGCGCCGCGCCATCATGCGGTTGTTAGAAGATGTACTGGCTGAGGAAATGCTGTCAGGAAAGCTGAAAGAAGGCCAAAGCGCGATCGTAGATGTGGATGAAAACGGTCAGGTTAAGGTATTGCCGGGTGGCGAATCTGAACCGAGATTGCCCGAATTCGCCTTAAGCCATTAATGCGATGACACGCGGATAAATAACGTCTGATTAAAAACCCGGTTTCTTGGAGGAACCGGGTTTTTGATTTTAAAATGCCAGTTAAAAAAACTAGGACTTATGCAAAAATCTGTAAAGGTTTGATCGTTCGGACTTTAGTCCTTCTTCACAATCAGAGGACTTTAGTCCGATCAATCAAACCAATCTTATTTCTGTAAAGGTTTGTAGTAAATGTAGTAGTAAATGTAGGGTGCGTCGCCATTAACAATCCTCAAAAAAAGCGACAATCTGATAGCGACGCACCTTGTTTTTGTCAATAGTTCAATAAACAAATTCAACATTTCATGACCAATAAAAAAGCTTGCTAAAAAAATATTGGGCTGGCTTCTTGATTCATTGAATCCCCGAGGTGCGTCGCTATTAGATTATCGGTCTTTGTTAAAGATGGTGGATAGCGACACACCCTACGGAAGACAGTTGCATGAGTATTGAAGATTGGCATTGACATCATATCAAATAAACAAACTAGGCGACACTTTAAAATAATCGCCGAGTGCCTTAGCTTGTGCTTTGCTAATTGCCCGCTTGCCATTAACAACCTCAGACACTACGCCACTCGATCCAATGATGCCAACTCTCGTCAGCTTGACGGGTGCCGCTGGCTTCCATGATGTGTTGCAAAATC
Source organism: Microcoleus sp. LEGE 07076 (assembly GCF_015207455.1). Lineage (GTDB taxonomy): Bacteria > Cyanobacteriota > Cyanobacteriia > Cyanobacteriales > Microcoleaceae > Microcoleus. The sequence goes on along the minus strand of NZ_JADEWV010000156.1, from coordinate 8,653 downwards.
TCGTGAGGCTCGGATTTGTCGATCGCATAGTTTTGGGCCTCGTAAACTTCAATTAGCGTTACCAACAACTTGTGTAAAGCTTTTTCTTCGGGAGTGCGGTTTTTGGCGAACGTCAGCCGCTCTGCGACTACTAGGAGGCGATCGTATTCTTCCTCGGTTTCGATCGCCCGTGGAGCGACTTCTGCCAGCAAATTGCTATAATTAGCTCGATCGAAAGTAAGGGTCATTTTTCCATTTGTGCTGGTCGTATAAAGATGTCATAGATTCCTGCTGCTAAATACGTGGTTAAACGTTTAGTCACCAGAGATTGAGTTTTTGTTTAAGCCGATCGCAGTTGATTGCGGGCTATGGGAGCATCCACTTTACTGCTGCCCCTGCTGCTCATCAGATGCAGACTGTTTGAGAATTTTCTCCTCATGGTCTACCAGAGCTTTCTCTAACAGGAATGCTGACAAATTGCTAGTCGATCGACCTTCTTGTTTAGCCCATTCCTCAAGGCGAGTGTAAATTCCGTCTGCTAAATATGTTGATAAGCGTTTGGTCATCAGAGATTGAATTTCTGTCTAATTGCAAGTGTCCCGCCAATGATTTCGCACAAACTTTATTGTGAGTCCTGCTTTTCATTAGAGGGTGGCGGCTGTTTTTGGATCTTTTCTTGGTGCTCTCTCACAGCTTTCTCCAAAAGGAATGCTGCTAAGCCGCTGATTGAACGGCGTTCCTCGTTTGCCCAATCTTGAAGTTGGTCATAAATTCCATCTGCGATGGAGGTTGATAGGCGTTTCGTCATCAGAGGTTGATTTTTTCTTATCTAAGCCGATCGTCAGTGTGATATATTTACAGCGTTTTGTCGATTTTACAACATATATGCTGTAAATATGCAGCATATTGCGCTATACTCGGAAAAGTCAAAAGCCAGCGCGTCCCCTAGGAAAGTTCGTCGCTGGCTTGTGGCTCTAAAAATCAAAGAGAGCTATTACCATGATAAAACCTTCCAGCGACGGGAGCGAATTTTCTCGCGGCTACCAACAAGCTTTAGACGACTTCGGCATCACGCAACTGCTATCCTGCATCCGCAGCTACTCTGACGTGGATTTTGATGCCCTGCGAGTGCAGTTGCAGGAAAAAGAGGTCAAAAGCTTAGCTGGCCATCTCATCGAACAGTTGGCGGCCAACCTCACGGGTAGTCTCATCGCCAGCTACCTCGACATTCTCCGAAAAGCAGGTGCGAACATAATTGCCGAACATTCTCCAAATCGGCAAGTAACTGCACTCCCGGAAGATAATCTGCAACTCACGAAAACACCTGATTTCTTAAAGCCGGATTATGCCAAACCTTGGGTGATTGTGCGGGTTTTGCCTGATGCTCGAAACCACATTGTGGCGCGTTTTTGCAATCGCCAAGATGCAGATGACCATTTAAGAGCTTTGCAGCGGTTTGTGCGATCTGGAATTTTTGAGATTGTGTTCGATCGCCCTTGCGATCCAGAGTTAGATTAAACAATCTATAGCTCTGCTTTACGGTGGGTTTCTGCCCACCTTTGCCTATAATTGTTTGCTGATTCTTGTTCATTTAGACTCTCAAGTCGCGCCACAAAAAAATAGTATGAGTCCAGCTTTTTATCCCAACACCGCATCCACAGGAATTTCTATGTCTGGAAAAGCTAGAATAAATAAAATCTGACCCCGCTGGAATCTTTGAATATTTTGGTATCCCGAGGGAGAAGGTTCACGATAAACTACGACACATTGCTCGTTAATATCTACCAGCCAAACTTCTACAATACCAGCTTCAGCATCAAGAGGAATTTTGATATTTCTGTCAGTTTCAGCGGTTGTATCCGCTACTTCCACAATTAGTAAAATATCCTCCGACTGAGGATGTCCCAATTCATAAAAATCATCGCGCCGCCGCAGTAAGGAAATATCCGGTTCAGGTTCAGAGCGATCGCCCAATTCTACCGGATCTTGGACTCCAATGGTTACTCTTGATAATAAACGGATATAGAATAACTCTGTCAGACGCTTGACATGGGATGTGTGCCTTCTACCGACGGCGGCCATTTGAACAATTTCTCCTCGAATCAATTCAACTCGATCATCTTTTGTCAAGATGCCAGATTCTATCATCTGATGATATTCTTTTACTGTGAACAGGCGCTTGATTAACTGAGTTGTCATCATTTATTTGGCGCTCCTTTTAGTTGCCCTTTTTCTGTTGCATCGCCTTTGCTGCTTTCACAATCTCAAATCGCGGCGCAAAAAAAGGTATTTTTACTTATTGATTTTGCTTGATTTCTAAGTTATATTTTAGATAATGGAAGTGGTGGCTTAAATTTGAAAATTGCCACCACTTCCATTATCATATGATACCTTTTTCAGCCGGAAATGTCAAGCCTTTGACCCCAAAAAAAAGGGCGTTTTTTTTACATTTTATCGAAAAAAAATAGTTTTGGTAAACGCAGATATCCCCACGTCAGAGGAGTTGATTAAGGGAAGACTCAATCCCAGGATTGCAATTGTACAACCCAATGCTGGACAAAAGCTGAAATGCGATCGCGCCGCGTTTCAAAAGTAGCAGCAATCCAGATAAACACAATCCCGAAAGCTAAACCGATCGCCCATTTAATCAGGGGATAATCGAAAATCAGCACTACTAACTGATAGAAAACATTGATTAAGAAAATTCCTGTCCCCACAAACAAAAACGCTCGCACTCGCAGCGCCAAACCCGCTGCAATCGCCACCAAGCTAAAAAATCCTGCAACTAAACCGTTACTTTGCTGAGTCAAAAGAGGTATCCCGCAAATCAATGCTGTGGCTAGCATTCGCAGATTGTGGCGCAGGGTTTTTTGGGCTGGTAGTTGCAAAGCGCGATTCCCTACGGGATAGCTACGCTTCACGAACTGAGCAACATAAAGAAAAGAAAGTCCTAAAGGAGTAAAATACCATTCGGGTTGAGTCAATCCGATTTGTCCAAACCAGCGAAGTAATATCCAGTCAATTATCGCCACACTCACGTAGGTAAAACGGACTTCGCGCTTTTCCCAAGCTAGGAAAACATAGAAGGCGGCAGCTATGAGGAAGCTAATCGGATAAAACTTAGCGGGAGATTCCACAATAGTGATGATTGGAATCAGAGAAGCGATTATCTTCCAGGGATTTTTTGACCAACCCCAGTTATCCCAAGGTAAGATGTAAATGAAATAGGCAAATAGAGAAGCGATGGCAACTTTCCACGGCCCCAGCGGCCCGGAAATGTACTTAACTAAAGGTGTATTGATCCAGTAAAGTCGGATGCCAAAGGCTTCTAGCCATCCTAAGTAAATCCAAATTTCTGCCCATTGGCGATCGAGATTATTTCGCCCTTGCAAGAAAGCGTATTGCACTAATAAAGTACCAGTGACTAATCCTAAATTTAGCCCGGATTTAATATCGTGGGTAGAAGCCCAAATCAGTAGTATACTGCTCAAAACCCAGTGCAGGTGAGCAAATATTTTTAATTCGGCATTGGTTAAATGTAAATAGCTGCTCAGCCAAGGAGATAAAATGCGATAGATGTATGTTAAAGTTGTGCCGAGAGTTGCTAGCACAATTAAGCCGTCGCCAAAAGCTGCTCCGGGTGTTTGGGAAAGTTGATATAGTAGGGATTCGTAAGCGGATGCGGATACGCCAATTAATCCCAAATAAACCAAAGGTTTAAATTGTTGCTGCCGCCTACCAATGCCGATCGCAATTAAAGACGCACCCAACGAGATTAAACCGGTGCTGTTGGTAAAGGCGTGCGATCGCAAAATCAAACCCAACAACCCGTAAACCAATGGTATAACGTGAATACTGGGTAAAATTGTGCGATAATCGGGGTTGCGCCGCCGCCACCAATCGCCCAACAATTGCGTAAACAAGCCGATCGCAATATTCGCCACTGCCAAATTAATTGTATTGCGTCCAATAAAACTCAAACCGACTGCTGTCAACAACTCCAAACTCCAAGCTAAGGCATAAATTGCCAGAGGGGAAACTTGGCGCAAACTTCGGAAAACAATCGCAGCCATGATTACCAAAGTAGCAGCTAATACTTGAACAGAGGGCGAGAAACTGAAGGTAGTGCGTGTGTAGATGTCATAGGAATAAACAGTAATTGTTGTTAACAGCAAGGCTGCGAGTAAGATAGCCCAACCATCCAAAGCTCGATCATACATTTTAGCTAAGGTCGAAGGCTGAGGCAATCTGCTAGAATAACGAATAATCGTGCTGCGAAGCAACCAGAGACACAAAAGTGCGATCGCCCCAGCAATTGCCCAAGCCCAACCAGACACAAATCCTAATCGATCGATCGCCCCAGCGACAAACATCAAGCCAAATCCAACTCCTATTGCCGCCGCCGGTATCTCTGGTACTTCTACCAAATAGTAAGTATTGACTAACATCAACAGCGCTGCAAAACCCAAACCAATTAACTGATATCCCGGCAAAGGAAACATAAGAAGTTGTGCGACTATTAGGGCGATAGTGCTGAAAATACTGGCGACTTGTTTGTGAGAAATCTCAGTATATTTAGCAACACCAGTCAAAGCCAAAGGTGTTACCAGCCAGAGCAAACTCCACTGAGGATTGTCAACAATATCACTCGCAGTTAAATAATTTTCTAACAAGATAAAGCTCAATCCCGCCAGTCCCAAGCCCAGATACCACGAACTTTGGAATAAAGCTGGATGCCACCGGAAAAAGGCAGAATTTTCTCTGAGATTTGCGGCTTTCATCCACACAAAAAATCCCCATTCAGCCGCCATAAACATCAATAAAACTAGCGCCCAAATATTTAGTGTCAGGTTCGGCAAAAATAAGTCAATTGTCGAAGCGATCGCGCACAAACCAATAATGTGAGTCACAGCCACCAAAAATGCCGGATTTCGGTTTGAACCGACAGCAGGATCGGAGATTGCAACTGGCCGGGAATGCTCAGGAATTGCGTATTTCCAAACTATCCAAGCTAAGATGAAAGTAGAACATACTAAATTGAGCGATCGCCAAAACGGATTGAGTAAACTAATAACAGTTAAAACACTGCCCAAACCGAGAGCAAGATTTTCGCCAAAATGGGCAAGTGGAAACTTTCGCGATCGGTAGAGCCACTGCGCCGCACTTACGATTAAAATCAAATAAGGCAACAGCAAAACGCCCCAAAAAGCCCAAGGAGTTTGCCCAGAGTTGGTAAGCCCAGTTAAAACTGCAACAAATTGTGTTTTAATATCTAAAGGAACCACTCGCCAAACCAGCCAAATGCTTTGAAGTCCCACGGCGAAAAGCATTAGCAAATCAAACTTTTGCCAAAACCGTACTAAGCGGTTGTAAAAAAACCAAACAGCCAAGGCGCTAATTGCGATCGCCTGTAGGGGAATTTCGCGAAAACAAACCAGCCACCCCAAACCCAATAAAACCCCTCCGGCTAATTGCCAGTTAAAAAAGTTGCCGGAATTTGGTCTGTTTGATATATTGTTTCTAGTAGTTCCAGATGCCAGGGATTGCGGCCAATCCAGCCACGCTAAAAGTACGCCACAAATTCCCAAAGCTAAACCCATTTGAGCGATATCTACGCCCTTGACAAATATCGCCCGACCCAGTAAAATGCCTAAAGAATAAGCTATTAAAGCAGCTTTTTTGTAATTCAAAAAATCTCGGCTGAAACTGAAATCGGCAGCGATCGTTTCAGTGTTTCCCCCGGGCTGGATAGATTGTACCCGTTGTTGCTGAACTTGATAAACTGTAGCGGCAGCAGTTCCCACGGTACCCAAATAAACCGCAGCCAAGGAAAAGCCTGGAAATGCCCAAGCCCAGTGCAAATAACTCAATCCCAAGTGATTTAGGGCGATCGAGGTAGTTAGATTTTTTCCCCACAAACTTTGATATTGATCTTTAATAATTCCGCGCGTTATCCAAGTCAAAATAAATGCAGCGACGATCGCAACTACCCAATTCCAAGGATACTGCCACAATCCAAAAGTATCCATCGCCCAAAAATTTATCGGCACTAGCAACAGAGTAACTTCTTGCAAAGTTTGAGCAGTCAAGTGTAAATTAGACTGTTTTTTTGCCCAACTGCTAATTGCCCAAAATGTTAAAGTATAAGCTAACAAAACTCCATATTGTCCCGCAGCCGGAAATCTTTCCCACTGACTAGCAGCTAAGACTCCCGAAGAGACAACTACCATGAACACTCCCAAAAACAACAGCCACACGACGCTAATTTCGGCGATGAGCGAGTGTAAAATTTGACTGATAAAACTCGGGTGTTGAGTAGTTTCTGCCAGCCTCGCAACGTTTTTTGTGGTGCTGGATAATGCTTTTTGTGTTGATAAAGCAGGTACTTTCGGCTGCGGTACTGCCAAAGCGGGCTCTGGCAGCGGACAAACTAAATATTGTCGGCACAATTGCTCAACTTCAGCGGGCGAAATCAAGCCCAGCCGCAGCCACGCATCCAAACCTGTCAACAACTCAGGGTGCGAGGCTAAGACGCTGAATTCAATTTTGCTCGATCGACCTTTAGGAGACGACATAGGCTTAAACTTGTACTAGCTATATTCCAGCTATAGCCTAATTTACGGTCGATCGCACATCTGGGCATTCCGCCCTGACAATTGGCACAATAAGTATTTATATCATCTCCGGTCGATCGCACCTAATCTTGCAAGAGCTCCCCTCACCAAAAATATCTGCCAACAATCTCCAATCTCAAAAACTCGCTCCGGCTTTTAATCAGGGTCGATTAAACTGGATCTGAAATAATAGACCTCTTGCAAAATAATTTTATGATATAATGAAAAGTTTTGCTTTACTGGATTGAATCCCAACTCTTAACTTATTTTGTAATTGCTCAACCCCCTTGACAAGAAGACAAGATAGATATTAGATAAAGAAATGGAAAAACTCCCCGACTTAAAACAACTATCGAGCGAGGCAAAAGAAGCCTTGATAGTAGAGCTATGGGAGAAAATCCAAAAACTCAGCGCAATACTAGACACCTACGAACCAAAACCCGAGCCAGAGCCATCTCCCAAGAAAACTAGCAAAAATTCCAGCACTCCACCGTCCAAAGGATTCAAGCCCAACATTAAGCAGGAGAAAATTGAGGGTAGCAAAAGACAAAGAAGCCTAGGAAGAGCAGGAGGGGGAAGAGAACTGCATCCTCATCCCGACCAAATAATCATCGCCCAAGTCAAAAATTGTCCCCAGTGTGGAGAGAAAGTCACCGAGACCACCCAAAAATTGCAATCCGTCTACGAAAAAATCGAACTACCACCAATTCGTCCCATTATCACCCTCCGTGAACGTTATGGTGGTCAGTGTGCCTGCTGTCAAACCGAATATCTTGCACCTGTACCATTGGGAATGGAACCAGGTTCACCGTTTGGCAGTTCGATTCAAAGCTTGGTCACATACCTCCGTTACACTCATGCCATCAGCTACGAACGGCTGTCGTCCATATTTGCATCAGTTTTTGGACTAAAGATATCTGAAGGGGCAATCGCCAACCTATTGGTGAAGGTCAAAACCAGTTTAGATGATCAAGTAAGTCAAATACTACAACGGTTGCGGCGGGCAAAATTAATTTGTTCAGATGAAACGAGTGCGAGAGTTAACGGACAAAATCAATGGGAGTGGGTGTTTCAGAACCCTGATGTTTGTTTGCACGTCATCCGCCCCAGTCGAGCCAGTGGAGTAATGTACGAGGTTCTAGGAGAACATCGTCCCGATATTTGGGTGTCAGATTTATTTAGCGCTCAAAAAAATCACCCCGCACCACAATGGCAAGTATGTTTGGCTCATCAATTACGGGATTGCCAATATGCGATTGATGCTGGGGACAGAATTTTTGCCCCAGCGATGAAGAGGTTATTATTAAGAGCTTTTATTATCCATCGACGACGATCAAAAATCGACGATGCCAGACTCAATCGATATCGAGAAAATTTACAGGAAAGATTAACCGGGATTTTGAGTTTAGCGCCATATCAGCCGGATGGTATCCGGTTACGAAAACGCTATGGTGGGCTAATTGACAATTTATTTCTATTTCTGGAAGACGCGGCGATTCCACCAACGAATAATAGTAGTGAACAGGCGATTAGGATGAGCGTGATATTTCGCCGTGTGACTAATGGCTTTCGTTCGGAATGGGGCAGAGATTTGTTTGCTGCCGTTCGTTCAGTTGTCAATACTGGCAAGCGTCAGGGTTTAACTGCTTATCAATCTATTCAACAAGCTCTCTCTACTGATGGCTCCATTTTTTCCCCTAGTTGAGCAATTACCTTATTTTTACTCTTGCCTTGCTAGAAACAGGATAAGATACTAGAAACTTATATTGGTTGTTGCACAATCAGTAAATCATGAAAAATCAATCTTATCTAAAGAGAGACATCTCATCAATTTAAACGTAGATTTGGTGTCAAAATTGAAACTTTAAAAGTAATGGTTAAAGCTTTGGAAGAATTCAGGTCAGAAAATCATAAAGACAGAAGAGGGCGTGGGACTATCCTAACTCTTGAAGAACAGGTCTTAGTTGCATTGGAATATTGGCGAGAATATCGAACATATTAGACCTCTTGCAAAAATAATTAGGACGGGCTCTCCGGCCCATCCCACAAGAGTTATCTTT
>NZ_JADEWV010000155.1 GCF_015207455.1 Microcoleus sp. LEGE 07076 | reverse complement strand
GGTGGGGGCGATCGAACTGTGAAGATTTGGCGGATTGGCAGTTAGGATAAATTTAATATTTTTGCTTGACAGGCGATCGAAGGTTGTGCTAAGTTAGTAATTCGTGAGGACGCATAGCTCAGTTGGTTAGAGCACTACGTTGACATCGTAGGGGTCACTGGTTCGAGTCCAGTTGTGTCCATCTTATAAAACCCGCTGGTTGTAGCGGGTTTTGTTTTGGAGTGTCCCATCTCCCACATTCTGCTGATGTTCAGGGAAATTTAATAATCATGTTTGAGGTGTTTGAGAAAACTAAATCAAGAATCTGGATAAATCTGAGTTTCACGTTCTTCCTGAGTTGGTCTAGCAAAATGAGAACCTAGTTTTAGCTTAAATCTCACTCGCTCTTTATCAGTCATTTGTAGCACTTTTCTAGAAAGTGCAAAATCATACTGCGATCTGGGCAAAGCAACAACTCGATTAAAATCTATTACATTATCTTGTAATAACGGTTGATGTTGGTGAATATAGAAAAAGTTAGTAAAACTTCCTAGATTATTTGCCTTGAGTTCAGTTAATTTTTCTAGGTTTTGGCGAATTTGATAAGGAACTTCTAGCAGAGGCGAGACAACAAAAGCTGATATATTCGGCTTTCCTTTTTCTCGCTTGGCAATGTCACAACACTGGGTTATTAAAATGAAGTAACCGTAATATACTTTGAGCTGTGCTGTAAATACGGATAAGCCTTCTTTTTGTTTATTCTCTTTTAATGCTAGTAAGTTTTGTTCAACTTCAGCTAAATGCTGAAGATTGGTTAAATTGTTGTCAGGAGTGCCAATCAGATGCAAGTCTGAACAGTTTAACTCTGGGTAGAATAACCCTTGAATAATATCACCTTGGCGTAATTCGTTTTGATCGAACTCTTCAACAAACATCTGAATATTCTAAGATTAAAAACTGTCTAACTCTTCATCACTATAAATCGAGTCATATTGATTATTCGCAACACGCATAGCCTTAGCGACAGACAAAAATGAATTGATTATCTCTGGAGATTCAGACTCCTGATAATAACATTCTTCTTCTATTTGCTGAATAGACTCTAATGTTCTCGATGCTTCTTCTAAAGCCTCTTGAGAAAGCTTGCTTAATATTAAGATGCACTTCAACAAGCGATATACTTTCTGGTATGACTCATTATTTAAATCTATTTTGAGAGATAAATTAGATAGAGATAACGGAGAGATATTAGGGTTGACTTCTGGCAAGAAAAAGGTAAGATCGTCAATGTTTTGGTAAGACGTTCTTATTGTTACAATCGTATTTTGTGGATCGGGAAAAGCAGGTAAATTAATCCTTGGTGATTGGTTGCGGTTCCATCGCCCTGTGGAGTTCCTCCGTAATGCTCCACCGGAATAACTTTCCTCCCGTTCGATTAAAGGTGTCAAAGACATTCCAAATCTCCCCCTTTTCTATTTTTTGGTCTACAAAAAAATCAGCATCAAACAAATAACCAGGTTCCTGAACATTGCCTTTTGACGGGTCTTGTGATATGACTAAACCATGATTAAAATTAACTCTACCTCCTTCTAGTTCAATTTCCAAATTTTTAACTAAAGTCCGAATGGAACCAGATAACTCGGTACTATGTAACTCTGAAGCAATTTTCGGACTGATTAATTCTGACCAAGGTTTATTTTCAATTTTTTTAAATTTCGAGCGAAGTATCAAATCCTTATATCTTAACCCTAACCTTGTGTAAAAAGAGGGTTTGTATACCTCTTCAAATAGATTAATAGCCTTGGCAAACCGTTCTTTAAATTCTTCATATTGCTTGTATTCAATAGTAGCTAATGTAAGATACTCTCGGTTTAAAGATAACTGCCACTTTGAATTTTCAGACAAAAAATTATAAGTAGTATACTGAGGGGTAATTGCTCCTATTTGTGGCACTAATGCTGCTATTTCAGGAGGAATGTTTAAATCCTGTGACTGTTGGAAAATAGGGTAGTCAAAACGTATTCTTTCCTGAAATTCAAAAGGATCTTGATTATTGATTTTGAGGATTGTAGGAAAGCGTAATTGCGCCAGAACCTCTATCAAAGGAGATTGCTGATAAATGACTCGTTGGTAATCAGGTAGTTTCATTTTAGGATGTGCTTACTCCATAAGTGTATTTTATATTTTCCTCATAAAAATTGAAAAATCAGCGATCGTGCTGCACTTGCTTTTGGCAGTCGATATCTGATAACATTCTAAACCATTTTTGACAATTTTTTCTACCCAAAACGCCGGAATATTAAACGTCGCCCCACAGTTGCGACATTCCGATCGCACTTTTAACCAATCTCGATACTAATATTGATCGCCCCAACATCCGCAAATCATGACAACTCCCATCACCCCGTAGGGACACGGCACCGCGCCGTGCCGTGCCGTAACTTACTTGCGACAGCCTTCGGCGATCGCCCTTAACACCGCAAGCCGCACTTCAGGATGAAATTTCTCCAGCCCGTTTGCCCGAAAAATCCAGTGTCCGCTACCCGCGTGTTCGATCGAAATCTTCTGCCCGTCCGGCAAAATAATTTGCCACCAATTCAACACAGTGCCTTTAATCAGTTGACACTGAATCTCGCTCAACTGAGCCTCCATCAGTTTGAGTTGACGCATGATTGGGTTTTGGGCTGATGACTTCATGATTTTTCTCCTTAAATAAATTGGACAGTTTCTCTGCTGGGACTTCAGTTTGCTGATTTTTCAACTTTATTTCACTTTCTGAACTTTTCGCCTCAACTTCACTTTCTGAACTTTTCGCATTAACTTCCCTTTTAGCACCTTTCGGCTCAATTTTCGCTTTAAAACCTTGAGATTTAACTTTACCTTTAGCTGTGGTTGAACTCTGTTGGCCTGGGGGCTTCTTAAACTCCGCGTCCAATTGGTCTAAAATCTCCTCTTGTTCGGGAGTGTGTTCCGCTGATTCCTCTAAATTTCTGGGGTTGTATTCGTCAACCAGCCGCCCCAAAAATTCCGAAATTGACATTCCGGCGGCGGTGGCTTTTTTGGTTAACAGGGCGTAGGTGTCTGTTTTGATCCGAATTTGTTTTAACCTGAGGTTGGGATTGTTGTCAACTGTTTCGGCTATAGTGACTGCCGTAATCCTTTCCTTGGGGATGACATCCACAACTTCTTGCCACTTTTCCTGTAAAGCACAGTCGCCGTACTGGTCGGTGACTGCGTGTTTGAACAAAGGGACAACTTGAGCGACGCAGCTAGGCAAAATCTCAAATCCGGCTTTGATTAAGCGCAGGCAAATTGCCGCAGATTTGATAATTTGTGTACAATAAAAATACTGTCTGCCTAAGGCTTGTTCGCAGTAACTTTTAAAGGTTTTGAATTTGTCTTTGTACAAGCGCAGTTTTCGGATCGCGTCCAGCATGATCCCTTGTCGCACGTAGTCGAGGAATCCTCTTTTAATTTCGCCTGTGAGGTAGTCTAAATCGTGAAAGGGCGATTGATTCTGGATTTCTTCTTCAAAGTCTAGCAGCGGGCCTGCAAAGTGAAAGTTGGAGGCGATATCGCCTAGGTAGAAGTTGTCGGTAGATGTGGTCATGATCGGGAAGGGGTCGAGAAAGGGAACGATAGCACGGAAGTCGTGCGATCGCAAAGTTGAAGTTTTGGCCGGGATTTTTGGTACAATTTTGAGTTGGGTTGTGCTGTAGGTCGATCGACCTTTTACATCGCATCACCTCCTCGGAGTTCAGAGAAAGGAGCTTGAGGTATGCACTCAAGCCCCAAAAATACTAAGGGTATGCAGGTGCATAATTGATAGACACTACAAATAAGGCGGTTATTCAAACCTGCATTTTGATGAAAGGAGGCTTGCCCGGCCGCCTTTGTTTTGCCTGTCCACATGAAGTGTACTTCATCTTTCGGCAGAAGTCAAGAGGTTCACTTCATGAAACAAGCTTCGTGTATTATGGAAGAAAATTCGCAAGAAAAGGAAAAGTCTCCATTAAGGCTTCTCAGAGAACAAGCTGGGCTAACCCGCCCTCAAGTCAAACAACATATCGGCGTTTCTGAGCGGATGCAAGCTGACTGGGAATCAGGAAAATCCATGCCAACTGTTGAAAACGTGGCTGCACTGGCTAACCTATACCAAGTTTCTCTAAAAACTATGTTTGAGCTTTTAGGATTAGACGTAACCAAAATTCCCGATGACTTACCAAGTCTCGCGCCCTCTCCGAAAGACAACTAACCCGCAGGGGTTCGTCCATCTCTAGGGAAAGGAGCTTGAGGTATGCGCCCAAGCCCCGAAAATACTAAGGGTATGCAGGTGCACAATTAGTAGAAACTACAAATAAGGCAGCTCGCTATAAACCAAAGCGTTTCCACCGTCCGGCTAAATGAGCCGCCTTTCTGTTGTCTCTATCTTAAACAACCATAGTTGTTCTTTATTAGTTTGTCAACAACTTTGGTTGTGAATTTTTATGATATGCCCAGAAATAAACAAACTCAAGAGTCAAAAGATATACCAGCACTGCAAATATTGCGGGAGGCTGTGGGTTTATCGCAATCCGCCTTAGCAAAACAAATTCCCGACAAAACCCGCACAAAAACCCTAAGTCAGCAAGCCATTAGCAAATGGGAACGAGGACTAGACGAGCCCGAACTGACAATTGCTCAAATGAAAGCCCTTTGCAAAGCTCTCGGAAAAACGCTTAACGATTTACCCAATGACTTAGGCCCACCAAATCCTGACGGATAAATAAAAAGTCAAAAAGGTCGATCGACCTTTCATCCCTCACTCAATCCGTGATTTTCCCTCTCAGAGCCTTAATCTGCCCTCGCTTAGTTTTGCTGTCAAGACGCTTGCGCTGGGAACTACGAGTGGCTTTGCTGGGTTTGCGCCTTTTCGGTATGACGATCGCACTTTTGATCAATTCTTGCAGCCGTCTCAAAGCCTCCTCGCGGTTTTGTTCCTGGCTGCGGTGTTCCTGTGCTTTGATGACAATCACCCCTTCTTGGGTGATTCGCCCATCGTTGAGTTGCAATAAACGCTGCTTGTAGCGATCGGGCAATGAGGAAGCTGGGATATCAAAGCGCAGGTGAATAGCACTCGCCACCTTATTTACATTTTGCCCCCCTGCGCCTTGAGAGCGAATGGCGCTAATCTCGATTTCGCGATCGGCAATAAATACTGTGTTGGAAATTTCTATCATGATTTATTGATAATTCTTAGCTGTCAGGATGAATTCGATGAGTTTTTTTCTATCCCATAACTCTACGTCGTTAGATTTAGCAAGTTTGTAAGCATTTTCTGTAAATCTATTGTTGGTAATTACTCTGCCTTTATTTCCTTTGTAATGTCTGACGGCTCCTGCTACTTCTTGAACTGCTTTAATCCCAACTGGATTTTTGCTTCTTTTCGCTTGAACCACGGTTTTTGAGCCGTCTTTATATAAAATTAAATCCGCTCCATAATCTTGACTGTCTTGAGTTAAAGTGACGTTATAATCACAGTTTCTAAAATGGACAGCTAGAAATTTTTCAAACTCTTTGCCAGTCATTCGATCCACTTCCAGAATACCGCTCTCTGATAAACGTTTTTTTGACTCTTCTTCTTTAAGAGTATCAAATACCAATGCTGCAATATCACCGACAATGGCAGCGGCTCTTACTATAAAAGGCTTCATAAAATTACACTTATTTTAAAGAGATGTCTATAGTTTATACTACAAAGTGGCGAGATTGTTCGTATAGACGAGGTTGAAGACTATGACGAAACCGCATGATATCAGAAGAGAACAAGACCGGAGATTGGGAGAATTAATGGCGATCGCACGTCAGCGATTTCTCGATGCAGGCGGCGATCCCCGACACCCGCCATCAGGCTTAAAAGGCGATGATTACATGACAGACGCAGAAAGAGAAGAAGCACTCACGATCGCCCGATCGCTCTTTAACGACGAATATATTAAAAGCTATCTCAAAAACAAACGTCAAAACAATTTGCAACCCCAGATTAATTAGTAAGGTGCGCCGAAACGCACCCTACAAAAACTAATTAATCCGTAGAACCGGTTTGCAGCGACTCTTTAGCAGCCTGAGTCCACTCAGAGTGGAAGAATTCACCGCGCGGTTTGTCGGTGCGCTCGTAGGTGTGAGCCCCGAAATAATCGCGCTGAGCTTGGGTGAGGTTTTGGGGCAATCTTTCGCGCCGATAGCTGTCGAAATAGTCCAGGGACGCGCTGAAGGCCGGTACAGCAATCCCCAGCAGGCTAGCAGTAGACAACACTTCCCGCCAAGCTGATTGGCGATCGAGAATACTCTGTTTAAACTCCGGCGCTAACAGCAAATTCGGCAGCTCGGGATCGTCCTTGAAAGCTTTTTTAATCTTGTCCAAAAAGCCAGCCCGAATAATGCAGCCGCCCTTCCAAATGCGGGAAATTTCGCTCAAACTGAGGTCATAATTATACGACTTCGAGGCCGCGCTCAACAGCGCCATGCCTTGCGCGTAGGAGCAAATTTTCGAGCAGTAAAGCGCATCCCGGACTTTGTTGACAAACTCTTTAGGATCGCCTTCATACTTGGCGCTAGGCCCTGTTAGTTCTTGGGAAGCTTTGACACGCTCAGCCTTATAAGAAGACATGATTCTGGCATTCACAGCAGCAATAATTGTCGGAATGCTCACGCCCAATTCCAAAGCACTCATTACAGTCCAGCGGCCGGTACCTTTTTGACCCGCTGCGTCCATAATCACCTCAACTAAGGGCTGCTTAGTTTCCGAGTCAATGTACTTGAAAATATTAGCCGTAATTTCAATCAAAAACGAGTTGAGTTCGTCGGTAGTATTCCATTCGGCAAACACTTCCTGCAACTCTTTACCGCTGAGTCCACCGACGTTTTTCAGCAAATCGTAGGCTTCAGCAATGAGCTGCATATCGCCGTACTCAATGCCGTTGTGCACCATTTTCACGTAGTGACCGGCACCACCAGGGCCGATGAATGTGACGCAGGGGCCGTCATCTACTTGAGCCGCAATTTTGGTGAGAATTGGCTCTAGGATGCCGTAAGCAGCGTGGGTGCCACCGGGCATCAAGCTAGCACCGTTGAGTGCGCCTTCTTCGCCGCCGCTGATGCCCATGCCGACAAATCCCAGTCCCGCAGCTTCTAAATCTTTGGTGCGGCGTTCGGTGTCATCGTAGAGGGAATTACCGCCGTCAATAATCATGTCACCTGGTGACAGCATGGGTTTGAGCTGATCGATGACTGCATCGACTGGTTTGCCCGCTTGCACCATGACTAAGATGCGGCGCGGGGTTTCTAGGACATCGACGAATTCTGTAAGAGTTTTGGCGGCTACAATGTTTTTGCCGGGGGCACGTTTTGCCATGAAGTCATCGGTTTTAGCTGCTGTGCGGTTGTACACAGCGACAGAGAAGCCTCTGCTTTCGACGTTGAGGGCTAGGTTTTCGCCCATCACGGCTAAACCGATTAAACCAAAATTTTGCTTTGTCATAAAAACACTCGGTAAGTGGGAAACTCAGAGTCTGGTTAGACCTGAGAGGGATGCGACGCTTTGGCTACGCTCAGGGTATCGCACGGTTTTAACCGCTTATGGGCGGGATGAGGGCCCACACCACAAGAAAATTTACTCTTTGACCGAACAGGCCCGAAAGCCTGTTATCGAGCGTGGTGAAAGATGTCAGTTTAAGTGTATTTTTATATGCTAAAAATTGATGTTTGGTGAATCAGTAGGGTTTTTTTAAGATTTAAGCGATATTAAAGAAATCGGCAGTGGATAATAAGGCAGATATTCAGTCGATCGCAGTAACAGTAGATACAAACAAGCGGACATTTTGAGCAAAATTTAGGAGACTGTTGTAAATATGGAAGATTTGCAGTATCTGGCGGCCTGGGTGAAGGAGCAACACGCTCGGGAGTATATTTTAACTTGGCTGCTGAGTCAACAGGGGCTGTGGTGGTCTGATGGCGATATTTATCAGGCGGTTTTGCAAAAGTCGGGAAAGCTGTTGAAAGCTTACGTGCAAAAAAGGCAAGCTGGAGAGTTATTTGAGGGGATTGCTGAGAAGTTAGTGGGAGATCAGAATTGGGATGATTTGGCTGCGAGTTTGGGGCGAATTGTTGCTGTGTATCAAGAGGAATTATCCCATTTGCAAGAGCGCGACAGGCGCGGGGATGGGGTAAAAAAAAATTTGAATAGCAACCCGTTAACTGGCGATGCTTTGTCGCTTTTTGAAGTGCAGCAAGCTTTGCCCGATCCTTACGCGGATACGCTGACGGGGAGGTAATATCAAATCTGTTAGCATCGGAATAGTAAATTCACTGTTGACTGTTAACAGTTAACAGTTAACATCATGAGGAGTGCAACCGGAATTGATATAATTGGCGATGGCTTACGCCCCGCTACGCTACGACTTTTCGGAGGCACTATAATCTCAGAAACCGGGTTTCTTTCTATATCTCTGGTACTCAACTGCAAATTGTTGCATAAACCCGGTTTCTCGCTATTTTTCAGAATCTCAGAAACCGGGTTTCTGCCGATATCTCTCGTACTCAACGGCAAATTGTCGCATAAACCCGGTTTCTCGCTATCGGGCGATTGAAGTGCGATCGAGATTTAAGGATTGAGAATAGGTGTAAGATCGAGAACAAATCCGGGAAGTACGTCTTCACCCGAAAGTTTTGGCGGTTGGTCAAAAGAGAAATTAATCACTTCTGCTACATCTTCAGACAACCGATAGATTTCTACTAAAGGCGTTTGCGGGTCAATTAGCCAACCTAAGCGACAGCCGTTTGTTCGATAATACCGCATTTTAGCCCGCAATGTTTCTAGGGAATCACTTGCAGAACGCAATTCTATTACAAAGTCCGGGCACAGGGGAGGAAATTTGCGCTTATTTTCTGCGGATAATGCTTCCCAACGTTCTAGGAGTACCCAAGCAGCATCTGGGGAACGCTTCGCACCGTTGGGTAGTCGAAAGACAGTGGAAGAGTCAAAGACTTTTCCCAATCGAGTCTGACGATTCCACAAATTTAGGTCTGTAGTCAAATCGGAATTTCTGATGCCGCTTTCGCCGCCTGTTGGAGGCATAATAATTAGTTCTCCTTCAGGGGTTTGTTCTAATCGCCACTCTTCATTAGCGATGGACAATTGATAAAATTGTTCGTCTGTTAAAGCGACGGTGGCTGGTAGGTTGAGAGTTATAGTTTCCATCGTTGATATTATCCCCAACTAGGTTTATTTTATTATAGTCGATCGCACTTTATGACAATTTTTTCAAAAAAGTGGCAAACCCCAGAAACCGGGTTTCTTTCTATATCTCTGGTATTCAACTGCAAATTGTCGCAGAAACCCGGTTTCTCGCTACGCAGCGATTGAAGTGCGATCGTATTTCTGTCGCTTGGTGGGGGCTAGTTTCTGTATATTGTCTGTTGGAGTTGGATATAGTTGGTGAACCCGCCCCTACCGAAATTTTGTTTGTTTGACTCTAAATATAGCTGCTAGCTTGACGGGTGAACATTGAGCAGTAAATGCCATTTGCTGCGATCAATTCGTCGTGCGTTCCGATTTCTGCTATTTTACCATTTTCCATCACGGCGATGCGATCGGCAATTTTGGCCAATCCCAATCTGTGACTGATGACAACCGTAGTTTTCCCGGCGGCGATTTGGCGAAATATGCTGTAAATTTCGTGTTCTGTCTTGGGGTCTAGGGCGGCGGTTGGTTCGTCAAAAATTAGGACTTCGGCGGTGTCAAGGCGCATGAGGGCGCGGGCGATCGCAATTCTTTGCCACTGTCCCCCCGATAAGTCGATGCCGTCTTCTAATTGTTTGCCTAAAGGTGTTTCTAAACCTTGGTCTAAACTATTGACTTTAGCTGCAATTCCTGATTCGGAAATTGCTTCGTTAATTGCGGTGTCATCGGAGAGGGAAAGCAAGTCGCCGAAACCGACATTTTCGCGGACTGTGGAGGGGAAGCGGGCGTAATCTTGCATGACTACGGCGATGCGCGATCGCACGTATGATAGGGAGTACGATCGCAAATCTTTGCCATTCCAGGCGATCGAACCACTTGTCGGATCGTACAGTCTGCCGAGCAGTTTGCCAAGGGTAGTTTTACCCGCGCCATTTTCCCCGACAAGCACTAGCATTTCACCCGGATTAATGGTTAAGTTGATATCTGTAACTGTGTTTTTAGTGCTACCGGGATAGCAAAAAGATAAATCCTTAATCTCAATGCCAATTTTATCTTTTGTGGCACGGGCATCTTGCCCGCTATCTGGCAATAAACTTGTGGCACGGGCATCTTGCCCGCTATCTGGTAATAAACTTGTGGCACGGGCATCTTGCCCGTGACCTGGTAAGCTAGGCAAACGAGATGCCACATCCCCCAGCGGAGACTGCAACTCTGGTTTCAGATCCAACAGTTGAAAAATCGGACTCACACCGAGAGCAATATCGTACAAATTAGTGTAATTATTAATCAGTAACTGCAAACTTTCCTCGACCTGGACAATCAAACCCGAATAAAGCGCCAAATCGCCCAAAGTATAGCGCGATCCCAAAGCTCCGATTACCACATAAACAAAGGGCAAAGCTACTCCTATTCTACTAAGAATAGACCACAGCAGTACCACAATTGCTCCTTTTTTTCTGATTGCCTGCATCTCGCTAAAAAACTGCACGAACTGACCTTGCCAGCGTTTGAGCCAAAGTTCTTGCAAGCCAAACAAACGCAATTCTTTAGCGTATTCTTCGCCAGTCAATACTCTAGCAGACAAGTTCATTTCGCGAGTAATTTTAGCTTGCTTTTTTTGAACTCTCCAAATGAGTTTCGTATATTTTCTTTCGATGTAAATTGAGGGAATTGAGGAAAGTAATATCAGCAGAGGTACCCACCAAGCTATAGCAGCAGCAAGGCTGACAGATGGAATAAATATAAAAATTCCAGTGATGGTCATGCTGATGGTGAATGCTAGTTGCTGTATTTTGAATACTCCGGTTTTTGCTAGTTCTACTATATTTAATAGTTCGGGGTTTTCAAACAGGGCGATATCGTCAAAATTGGCAACTTTTTCGAGAACTTTTCCTTCAACTGCGCCTTGAAGGCGATCGCGCAAAGATGTCACTGTAAAGGAACTCATTGTATCGATGGAGTCGCCGACTAATTTCAGAATTAAGACTCCGGCAATACTCCACAGCAACATTGGCTGGGAAAGTATTAAAGCTAAGGGCTGTGCTGTTTGGGTTCGCGACAGCAGGCGAGATACTTCATCAATGATTAATTTATTTAAAAATAACACGCCAGATGGAGCAGCACCGCGAATGATGTTGAGTATGATTAAATTGCGGAGTTCGATCGGTGCGGCTTTGACTATGAGGCCGAGACTGCGCCGCAAAGCTTGGAATGTGGTGATTTTAATGGATTGCATAGTTTGTGGGTAGGTGTCGGCTCTACTCATCCCCTCCCCTTATATTATAGATGATGAGTTGATTAATTGTAGTTTGCGATCGCATAAGTTCTCTTTTTGATCCTCACGTTTCCCAGGTTGGTTGAAAATTTATCAGTGCATTCATAGCTCGTTCTAAGCTGGGGGAATTAGTCTGTGCTGACGCAACTTGCCAATTTCGATCGACAAACTGGATAAGTTGACCGTTGTAGTCTTTACCAATTTTTGCGGTACTATTGCGATCGGGAACAATCCCCTCCCGCAGTTGTCGCTTCTTTGACTTTTTAGCCAGATTGATTAAAAGCTGTTTGGGGTCGGAAACTTTATCTACATCAGCAGGAATCAAGTCTACTGAAATACCCAGAAATTCAGCAAATCCCTCCCGATGTGCTAGCAACCACGCTTCCACTTCTTTAACCGCAATCCGAAACAGCAGATTAGGATGTTTTGGTTGAGTTAACCACTCCGAAAGAATTACTAGCGGGCATTCTGCATTATCCAAATCAGTTAACACTAAGTATGGCATTCCCTTTGCCGCATGATTTAATCCAGAAATCACCTTTTTAATTTTGCCATATCCTCTCTGATTCAAGCAATTTCCAACTGAAAAGGGACGTTGAGACTGTTTGAGCATTTGTTTGAGAACGGCTTCACTCAGTACATCCTCAAACACTAGATTGATGGGAATATCCGTCATTTGAATAAACTGAGTTGGTCGATCGCGGGCGGTGCTGTGAGAGGAAGTGCAGCATCAGCTATGCTTAAACCTCCTTCTAATAGCATTTTGATTTGTTCATTACTTGAAGCAAGTTTTACCTGAGTTCCTTCAGGAGTCGGTGTCATTAGCAAGACTTCTTCGCCGCCAATGCCTTTGTCTGAGAGCAAATCGGCACTGTGGGTACTGAGAATAACCTGTCGCTTTCTCGGACGCTGAAGGCGATAAATCAGAGACGGTAGATTGCTAACAATCGCCGAATTTAAAGAGAGTTCTGGTTCTTCTAGTAATAATAATGAATCGGTTTCTAACAGCGACCAAAGCAAACCAATTAACCGTAACGTTCCATCGGAAAATTGGTCTTCCCGTTGTTTTCCTGCTCCGGGCCGCCAATGTTCGTAAACAGCTTCCAAATGCGGAACCCCCATCACATCTTTGGTATCTGTAAGGTTTTTCAATTGTGGGACAGCCAACTTTAAAGCATCTTCAATCTTTTTTAATCGTGATTTTCGGGTTTTTTCGGGAGTTTTAGCAACTCGCTCTAAAAAAGTTCTCCCAAAAGGATCTTCGGAAAGTCCCGGAGTAGCAAAAGCTTCGGGATGGCGAACTAACTGAGGAATTAAATGTAAATATAAAATCGATTCTAAAAATTTAGCAATTTCTCTGAATTCTGCATTGGCATTAATTTGCTCTAAATAAGTCTGGGTGAGACGTAGCTCATCGTTTTCATCTTCTTTTGTAGGGCGATCGATTATTTGCCGATCGCCTTTCCAGACTCGTTCGTAGGCAACAATCGCCTCATTTTTGCCACCTTTTTTTTGTTTAATTCCCAGCCCATACCTCCATAATGGCTGTTCAGCATTAGATTCTGAAAGGTGAATTTCTATTTCTACATCTGGATATCGACGTGCATAAAGACTGCGAATTTTGGAGACGCCGCCTCGATCGATCGCAGCTTTCTGCAATCCGCCTCCTGCTTTGGCGAGATCCCGCAAAAAGCGGAATGAATCGAGAAAGTTGGACTTACCGCAAGCATTCGGGCCTACTATAAAAATGCGATCGCGCAAATCAACATTCACTGACTGAAAATTGCGCCAATTTTTCAGAGCTATATGGGAGATAATCATACTGGTAAAATTTCCACGCTCACCGGCTCACCTGTTTTTAACAATCCGATCGCCCTTTGCATCTCAAACTATACCAGATCGAGCGATCGCCCTAAACGACTTCCACCATAGCATAAACTGCTATTGTCAAATCAGATTTGTCAACTCTGGTTATTGTTGATTTCTCAGTTAGATCGCAATACGGTTTACTTAACGCTTTTGATGAACTTCATCTGACGATTTTTGGATAATAAAGAGGTGAAGTAGATCTTAAGAAGATTTGACCACAGAGAACACAGAGAACACAGAGAGGGGAGGGATAAAAAGTTTTTTACGACATCCAAAACCCTCGCAATACTCTTCCCTCTGCGCCCTCTGCGCCCTCTGTGGTTCAAAACTCTTCTCTTAATCAAGTGGATGAGAAGTAAATCCGGTTTACTTAACGCTTTGGATGAACTTCATCTGACGATTTTTGGATAATAAAGAGGTGAAGTAGATCTTAAGAAGATTTGACCACAGAGAACACAGAGAACACAGAGAGGGGAGGGATAAAAAGTTTTTTACGACATCCAAAACCCTCGCAATACTCTTCCCTCTGCGCCCTCTGCGCCCTCTGTGGTTCAAAACTCTTCTCTTAATCAAGTGGATGAGAAGTAAATCCGGTTTACTTAACGCTTTGGATGAACTTCATCTGACGATTTTTGGATAATAAAGAGGTGAAGTAGATCTTAAGAAGATTTGACCGCAGAGAACACAGAGAACACAGAGAGGGGAGGGATAAAAAGTTTTTTACGACATCCAAAACCCTCGCAATACTCTTCCCTCTGCGCCCTCTGCGCCCTCTGTGGTTCAAAACTCTTCTCTTAATCAAGTGGATGAGAAGTAAATCCGGTTTACTTAACGCTTT
>NZ_JADEWV010000450.1 GCF_015207455.1 Microcoleus sp. LEGE 07076 | reverse complement strand
GGACTCTCGAAGGTAGAAAACATCCCTGCTGCTGCAGAAGCTAGAGAGAAAAAAAACAATTGGTCGCTATTTACTGCTACTTTATCCCCCAAGTATTTGAGTTTGCTGCTGTCGATAACTGTCGGGTTGGGGCTGGCTATTTTTGCGTTTTTGCCGCGCCTCCCCGGTTATCAATTGCGGACTTTTCCAGTGAGTGCTCCTATTGAATATCAGGGGGAGTTTGACTCGCGCAGCATTACCAATCCGGGGTATGTCAGAGGGGGAAATCAAAAAGGAACTGGCGGAGGAAGGGGGCGAAACCCAGAAAAAGGGCCGGGAGAGGTAGACTCTACTTTTTATTACGGTTTCAACCAGCGCATCAATCAAAATTTGCGGGGGGAAATGAAACCTCAAGTGGTGATGCGGGTGCGATCGCAGGCGGCGGGTTTTTGGCGGGTGTTGGGATTCGATAAATACACCGGTCAGGGTTGGGAAATTTCTCGCAACGACAGCGCTTTTAAGGTGAATCGACCTCGCTGGTCTTATCAATTTTATCTAAATCCTTTTCCCAATGCGCCCCGCTTTCAAGAGGTGATTCAAAGTTATACTATTATTGCTCAGTTGCCGAATTTGATTCCGGCTTTAAACAAGCCGAAGGAACTTTATTTTCCGACGACAGAGGTGGCGGTTGATGCGGAGGGTGGTTTGCGATCGCCTGTGGAATTGGCGGATGGTTTGACTTACACGGTGATTTCTAATGTGCCGTTTCGCGATCGCTCTTTGTTGGGACAAACAGGTACTAACTACCCGAAAAATATTCGCAAGTTCTATTTGGACGTGCCGCCGAAAATTGCGAAAAAGGTGCGAGAAAAAACTGAAGAAATCTTGTTGGCGAGAACAAGAGTATCTCAGTCAAATAGGGCGATCGATTCTCCTTACGAAAAAGCTCTGTACTTAGCTCAATATTTGAAGCAAAACCCGAATTACAAAATTGTCAAAGCCTTGCCTTATTTAGAAGAAAGTGAAGATTTAGTTGAGAGTTTTCTGTTTGGTTATCAAAAAACTCAAGACGGTAAAAAGGTAACAGGCGGATATCCCGACCACTTTTCGACGGTACTGACAATTATGCTGAGGTCGATCGGGATTCCGGCGCGACTGGCTGGCGGTTTCGACACGGGAGAATTCAATCCGTTTACAGGTTTGTATATTGTCAAAAATACCGACGCTTTCTTGATGACGGAGGTATATTTTCCCAATAACGGCTGGTTTGGTTTTAATCCGATTCCCGGTTATCCGCTGATTCCGGCTTCGGTGGAAGACAACCAGACTTTTAGCGCGCTGGAATCTTTTTGGAAGTGGATCGCGGGTTGGCTGCCAACGCCTCTCAGAAGCGGGCTCGATTCAGTTATCGGTTTTGTAATTGGCTGGATCAGTTTGATTCTGGGCTGGCTTCTGGGACAGTTTGCGAAGGGTTGGGCGGGGTTGTTTACTGGTTTGATTGGTGCGATCGCCTTTGGGTTTCTTGGCTGGTTAATTTGGCAAGGGTGGCGCAAGTGGCGCTACCGCCGCTGGCTGGGGAAGTTGCCGCCGGTGGAGGG
>NZ_JADEWV010000154.1 GCF_015207455.1 Microcoleus sp. LEGE 07076 | reverse complement strand
TCTGACGATTTTTGGATAATAAAGAGGTGAAGTAGATCTTAAGAAGATTTGACCGCAGAGAACACAGAGAACACAGAGAGGGGAGGGATAAAAAGTTTTTTACGACATCCAAAACCCTCGCAATACTCTTCCCTCTGCGCCCTCTGCGCCCTCTGTGGTTCAAAACTCTTCTCTTAATCAAGTGGATGATAAGTCAATCCGGTTTACTTAACGCTTTTGATGAATTTCATCTGACGATTTTCTGGCAATACAGCCATTTTGGGCAAGTCAGATTTTTCTTAATTCAACTGTATTGAGTTAGATCGTACCCGATAGAATGACGACAATAAAATTAGTTTGTAGCGAGGACTTTAGTTTTTGACGGCTTCGGACTAAAGTCCTCACTACAAACTTTGTTTTACTATCCAAATGTCTGCATTGCTGAATTTAGGTGTGATCAATACGGTCAAGGGATGTTTTGGTTACCCGATCTGCCTCGTTTGAGAGCGATTGAAATCATAGGATGGATAGGGAACCGGAAACTCCCCAAACTTAAGATAATGAATTGCTAACTGAATTGAATGTTTAAGCATTTCTGCCGACTTATAATAGCACACTGACTGGCGATGAAGTCGAGCCAAATAATGTCTTACTCGCGTATTCTCGCCCTCTATTCTGGTCATGTAAGTTTTACAGATAATTTGGTTTCCATCTGGCATAAACATGGGGTAAACTGGCCATCCATGTGTGATATAAAAGTAACACTTCCAATTGCTAACCAACTTTCATAGTGGCCGAAAATTTATAGCACTATGAATTCCCAATACCCATCCTAAAATCCCTGGCTGAAAGTGATTTACTGCCGTCGCTCGCCAAATTTTATCTTTTTTGACCAACAAATGTTTCTAGTTCATCAAGTTATCCCCCTAGGGGAATTGTCTCTGGTTCGCAAGCATCAGGCAGCAATTCTCCTACTTGCTTTACCCAATTTATAATGCTGGTGTGGTGTACTTTTTTAATCCTCTCAATTGCTAGAAAACCCATACCATTGACATACATTTTGAGACATTCACGTTTAACTTCTTCCGATTAACCTTTATGACGTTGGTTATAAATTGTCTGCCACAACCGACACAAATATAATTATGTTTACCTTTTTTCTGAGCATTTTGATTGACATAATTAGATTGACATTCAGGACATTGAATAAGCTCTGCGTTTTTTGAAGGGTTATTGCTGAGCGCTTGGAGTATAATTATCATACCCTAATTCAGCAACTCCCAAGAGGGTATTTAAACCGGATTTAGGAGTGCTCTAGGGTGAGAAAATATGGATGGGGCGTTGCAGTAGCTGTAACTCAACGCCAAGCAAGGTCGATCGCCCGCCAACACAATTTTCCATATCCCATTCCCGAATTTAAAATAAATTGCAATTTGTTACGGTTTTCAGTTGCTCAGTATGGTATATTGATTGCAAAGGTTTAATCCTAACTAAACAAGTATGTTAGAATTGCAATATCGCTTGAAAAGCGATCGTTCATTCAAGCTTACCACTTCCCTCCGATCGAAATTTAAGTCTAAAGACTGAGGTCTTTTTTCTGGATTTATATTCATAAGCATCTACTTATAAGTATTTTCACTGACGCATAGCTGTTACCTGTACATTTGTACTTACAGTACAATTATTGGACTAAACCGATGTTAAAAACGGTGGTTGGTCATAGCAACGATCCTGACTCTCTCTCGGCCATAACAGAAGTCCTAGAACAATGCCAGCAATCCCTGTCGAAAGCATCTCCTCAAGCGGGTATATTGTTCGCTGCCATTGACTTTGAACATACTCTCATCTTAAATCAAATTAATGAGACTTATCCCGGAATCGAGCTAATTGGTGGCACAACTGATGGAGAAATGTCTTCTATTTTAGGGTTTGAACAAGATTCACTGACTCTGATGCTATTTTGTTCGGACACGATCGCGATTCGTGCTGGAATTGGAAGAGACATTTCCCAGGACTTGAACACCGCTATTCAAACCGCTGTTTTTCAAGCAACAACAGGCAATACAGAAGAGATTAAACTCTGTATTACCTTGCCAGAAAGTCTCAGCACCAGCGCCGTTTTGACCTTAGATAGCTTGAATCAAGCTTTAGGGGGGAAAATACCTATTTTTGGGGGTCTCACGGCGGATAGGTGGCAGTTCAAACAAACCTATCAGTTCTACAAAACCGAAGTTTTGAGCGATGCAATTCCCATTCTCTTAATTTCAGGTTCGATTCTATTTTCTCATAGTATTGCTAGCGGTTGGCATCCCATTGGTAAGCGAGGTAAAGTTACCAAAGCTTCCCAAAACGTAATCTACGAAATCGACGATAAACCTGCTCTAGAATTTTATCATCACTATTTGGGAAAAATGCCGCCGTCCTCAGAATATCCCCTAGCCATTTTTGATGCCAACGAAACTCATTACTATATGCGAGCACCCAGCGGAGTTTATGATTCAGAAATTGGCAGCGTGACTTTTTTTGGGGATATTCCAGAAGGAGCGATCGTTCAAATTACCGAAACCACCCACGACAGTATTCTATCTGCATCTCGAACATCGATGATGCAAGCCTTAGAAAATTATCCCGGCAAAGAACCAGCGGCTGCTTTGTATTTTTCCTGCGCCAGCCGCCGACAAATTTTAGGTACTCGCACCAAAGAAGAATATGCACTAACTCAAACCTGTTTGAGCCAAGCATTACCGAGTTGTGGCTTCTACACCAATGGGGAAATTTCCCCCTTAGAAGATCGGGGCATCTCCTATTTTCACAATGAAACATTTGTTACTTTGTTACTAGGAGAAGTTTGAAATGCAGTCAGAACAAATAGACGATCGCACAATAATTAAGCAGCTTGAAAAAGAAAATCGGATTTTGCGAAAAAAGTTAGAGCGATCGGAGACAACTTGCTTAGAACTCGAGCAAACGAATCAAAAGAAAGAGTCTTTGCTCCGACAAATTATCAACGAGCTAGAAAATTCTCAAGCAGAAGTCAAAGAAAAACGTCAGTTAGAACAGACTCTGATCGAACTTAAACGCACTCAAGCCAAACTCGTTCATGCTGAAAAGATGTCCAGCCTTGGGCAACTGGTAGCGGGAGTGGCCCATGAAATCAATAATCCAGTTAACTTTATTCATGGCAATCTCACATACCTTGAGGACTATGCTCAAAACCTGTTGAATATCGTGCAACTTTATCAGCATCACTACCCCAATCCGGTAGCTGAAATTCAGGAGCAAGTTGAGGCTACCGACCTAGATTTTTTGCAGCAAGACTTGCTCAAAATCGTGACTTCTATGAAGCTAGGAACAGACAGAATCCGCAAGATAGTCCTGTCGTTGCGGATATTTTCGCGAATAGACGAAGCTGAGTTTAAGCCGGTGGATATTCATGCAGGAATTGATAGTACATTGCTGATTTTGCAGCATCGTCTGAAGAATAAACCCGAATACCCAGAGATTCAGGTGATTCGGAACTACGGCAAATTGCCGCTGGTGGAGTGCTATGCCGGACAACTGAATCAGGTGTTTATGAATATTCTGGTTAATGCTGTTGATGCCATTGAAGAATTAAATCTAAAACGAACGGTTCCAGAAATAAAAAAAAATTCTAGTCAGATTACTATCTCCACATCAGTGGTTGATGTAGAATGGGTGCAGATTTCGATCGCGGATACGGGATTGGGAATACCCGAAGCAATTCAAAAACAAATATTTAATCCCTTTTTTACCACAAAACCGATTGGTAAAGGAACCGGAATGGGAATGGCGATTAGTCACCAGATTATCAATGAAAAACATGGTGGTAAGCTAATGTGTTTTTCAACTCCAGGAATAGGAACGGAGTTTGTGATTCATATTCCTGTCAAAAAGCAAGTCTGTAATTCGGTTTAACCAAGTTGTTACAGCAGAAAGTAACATTATATCGCCCAAGGCACCCGTATAGTTAACTTTTTTCAATTCGCTGGCTAAGTTTTGAAAATGTACGATCGCAGTTACTAGCAGCAGAGTAGAATCTAGAATATAGCGCGTCTAAATGATTTGTACAAAAACTGTAGGGGTCAGCCCCCGTGCTGACCCAAAAGATTTGGGGTAGGCACGGGGCACTACCCCTACAATAATTACACAAATGATTTAGGCTCGCTATAGATGCAACCTAAGTTTATTAAACCTTTAACCTGTGCTTATTAAATCTTTAAATTATGCCTCAAATTGTTTAAATTATAGCGCCGTGCTGTTTCTGTTTGAGCAAGTTAACAATTTCTGGAGTAGATGATTTTTCGGCAATGCTTAAAGCTGTTTCACCATTTTTATTGCGCGCGATGACATCCGCACCATTTGAGATAAATAGCTTAACTAACTCTGGTTTTAATTCCTGGGAAATACCAGTGTTAGATTGCAGGATTCTCATCAAAATAGTGCTACTATCGTAAGGATCGGGCTCGTTGGAATCGGCACCGCGCTCAATTAATAATTTCACAAGGTCAATATCTCCCCGAGACACGGCACTGTACAGCAATCCTTTGGGAATTTGGGCTTTATTTTTTAGGATTAATTCAACTATCTCTAGTTTCTGTTTCCCCGGTTTCAACCGATTAGTTACAGCAAACAAAATTTGGTCATTTTTTTAATTAGCACCTCGATAGATCAGGATTTTCATTGCTTCAAAATTACCGCTTTCTGCTGCGATATAGAGTGCTGTGCGTGCGGTTTCGGTGCGATCGATCGCCTCGATATCTGCACCGCTGGCAATCAATAAATCGTAGCGTAGCGGGGCGTAAGCCATCGCCCCGCTACCTCGTCCTGCGGCTGCCGCGTGCAGGGCAGTTTTTCCTGATTTGTCGAGTTCCTTGACATTCAATCCTTTTTGCAGAAACAATTGGACAATTGCCTGATTCCCTCCAAAAGCAGCCGCGTGTAACAGTGTTTGGTTTAAATAAGTCTTGAAATGAATATCTGCATTTTTTGCCAACAGCTTTTCGACTTCCGCCAAATTGCCCGTGTAAGCAGCACTAAACAGCAGAATGTTGATATTATCTATTTTGGGCAATTCCCACTTGTCGAACATCCCAACCTCAACCCGAGAGCCCTCCCAACCCACAGACACAAGCTGCACCATCTCAAAACTTTTACTCTTCAACTCTCTTCCAGAGGCATCGAACAGAAATACATCGCAGGGGGCATCGCTGCCCCCACCGGGCATCGCAAACAGCATTGGATACCTGACAACGGCGATCGAATATTTGCCATCTGGACTGAGCTCAGCCCTGCGAATACCCGATTTCATAATTTCTCGGGGCGCAACCGAGAGGATAATTAACAAGCCTAAAATACCAAGACAGCCAAAACGAAAGAAACGCATAACTCTCAGAAAATAGCTGATGCGATCGACTATAATTTTTAGCACTGCCATTGTGCCCTTGCTACTCGCTTGCGAAACTTCCACATATCCCCGGCGAGGAACCAAAAAATCCCAAATATTAGCGATTGCTGCATTCCGATCCGCTGTTTCCTTAAACTTTAATGATTTTTAAGCGCCTTGAAATACTACAGCAAACATTCTAACGCTTTCTCGATCGACTACCTCAACGACTTGCGAGGAGCAATTCTAGCATCCCCATATCTAGCAATCAACAACCTCAACCGCGATTTCATTGGCACAAAAGGCTTTTCGGTGGTGTTTCAGCGTTCCCAAATCGGCGAAGTAGAACGGCGGTTTCCCTTGTTCAAACCCTATCTCGACCTAGCATTACAGCCTGAATGCAACGCTTTTTACCTCAACCCTTTGTTGCTGGGTGAAGGTTCCCGCGTCGATCCGCATATCGATCGATCTTTGCGATCGTACTGCAAAACCGTTGAACCACCCGCCGCCGTCAGCGTTTTATACGTGCAAGTGCCCCCGAACTTGCAAGGAGGAGAGTTAATGCTGCGGCGCAACAAACAGCAAGTCGGACAGATTAAGCCACAAGCCAATTCGCTAGTGTATTTTCAAGGAGATTTGACTCACTCTGTCAACGCGGTTACAAGTACCGGAACTCGTTTAAGTTTGGTTTGCGAACAGTACAGTTTGAACGCCACACAATTGCAAGATATTCCCGGATTTACGGTGGAATCTAGGGCCATGAAAGCAAAAACTAAGTGAGGTGTATCACAAAATTGATATCATCTCCGTTGAATTAACCGCTGTTTCGGATATTTGGGGAAAAATGTATATTTAGCAGCGGGGTAATTGGGAAAAAGGTAATTGGCGATCGATTCGGGACTTATTACCCATTACCCATTACCTATTACCCGACATTAGATTAACTTATCACCAAAAGCTCAGGAGAGCCGATCGATCGAATAATATCAAATCCTCTCTTCATCGGAATAATAAATTCGAGTCAACAGTCAACCGTCAACAGTCAACCGTCAACAGTCAACATCACCTGACGGTGTAACCGGAAATGATCTAACACGCCCCCGTGACACCCGACAACTCAAATCCTACCCTGATGCGCGGGCGATCGGCAAAAAAATAATATTCTGTAGCTTAGGCTACATTAATTTCATTAATCATTGCTTACACTCTCCAAGTGTAGATTGTGTACTATCCATAATTCTCCAAAACCATAAACGAGTGCGTTATTTGCCAGACTGCGATTTATCGATCGTCGAACCGTTAAAAACCATCAGTAGTTTTGACCAGAATTAATCGGAATTGACTCGCATCAAATTTTTGAGCTTACCAGGGTGAAAATTAGATACCAAATCTGTGCAGCCGCGACATCTATGATGTGAAGTAAAGTTAGTACAGCATCTAGTCATCTATTTTCTTGCTAATAACCGAAATCCAACCGCATCTATATCACACTGGATTCTTAGCAACACAGACAGCGAAGCGATTAAGCCACGCTCCTCCAATCTATTAGAGCCAGCCAAAAAAGGCATTCTCCATAAAGTTAGCCTTGACTAAAAATGTTGAGTAAATCCAACATATTCCTCAACGGTTAGACTGGTGCTAACCCTTATTTTTCACAACTACTCGTTCCCTAATCCCAATAAAAACAACCATGAGTGGAAACCAATCGCGCGTTCAAGCAATTTCTCAAATTGTCAACCGCAAACTGACACCTACCCAGCCTCCGAAACGACTAGAAGATATGTGGGCAACAGATGTCTTCACTCTCAGCAAGATGCAAGAGAGTTTGCCCAAAAGTATTTTTAAATCAGTAAAAAATACAGTTCAAACAGGCAAAAAACTAGACGAATCCGTAGCTGACGTAGTTGCAGTAGCCATGAAAGACTGGGCTATTTCCAAAGGAGCACTGTACTACGCCCACGTATTCTACCCCCTCACCAACAGCACCGCCGAAAAACACGACGGTTTCATCTCAGTCCAAAGCGACGGCTCAGTCATCTCAGAATTTGCCGGCAAACTGCTAGTACAAGGCGAACCCGACGGCTCGTCATTCCCCAACGGCGGCATCCGTTCCACCGCAGCCGCCCGCGGATACACAGCCTGGGATGTCACCAGCCCTGCTTATGTCATGGAAACAGACAACGGCATGACATTGTGCATTCCCACTGTTTTCATCTCCTGGACAGGTGAAGCCCTAGACAAAAAAACGCCGCTGTTGCGCTCCATTGCCGCCATGAACAAAGCAGCAACCCGCGTTTTGAAACTATTAGGAAATACCGAAGTTGCTCCCGTAAATTCCAGTTGCGGTTCCGAGCAAGAATACTTCCTAATAGATTCAAACTTTGCCAACAGCCGCCCCGACTTACTACTAGCAGGTCGCACCCTGTTTGGCAAACCTCCCGCCAAAGGTCAGCAATTTGACGACCACTATTTTGGAGCCATTCCAGAGCGCGTTCAAATCTTCATGCAGGAAGTAGAAGAAAGAATGTACCGCCTGGGAATTCCTGCCAAAACCCGCCACAACGAAGTAGCTCCCGGTCAATTTGAAATTGCACCAGTTTTTGAAGCAGCAAACGTCGCCAGCGACCACCAACAATTAACCATGACAATTCTCCGCAACACAGCGAAGAAACACGGTTTTATGTGCTTGCTGCACGAGAAGCCCTTTGCAGGAATCAACGGTTCCGGCAAACACGTCAACTGGTCAGTCGGCAATGCCACCCAAGGCAACTTATTAGACCCCGGCGATACACCGCACTCCAACGTACAATTTCTGATTTTCTGCGGCGCTGTGATTCGCGGCGTTCACAAATACGGCCCCTTGCTGCGCGCCGTAGTTGCGACTGCCAGCAACGACCACCGATTGGGTGCCAATGAAGCTCCGCCAGCGATTATCTCGGTCTACTTGGGTTCGCAATTAGAAGATATCTTCGAGCAAATTAGCAAGGGAGGAATTAAGGGTTCTCAAGGTCGAGGCATCATGAATTTAGGTGTGGAAACACTGCCTACTTTCATGAAGGATGCCGGCGACAGAAACCGGACTTCGCCCTTTGCCTTTACAGGAAACCGCTTTGAATTCCGTGCCGTAGGTTCCGGTCAGTCTGTTTCCGGCCCGCTGGTGGCGATGAATACAATTTTGGCAGATTCTTTAGACTGGGTTGCTAACAAGTTAGAAAGCGATTTGGCTAACGGAACTGAACTGAATACTGCCATCCAAAATGTCCTGAAAGAAGTGATGGACGAGCATGGTGCTGTGGTATTCGGTGGCAACGGCTATTCTGAAGAATGGCATAAAATGGCAGTGGAAGAACGCGGTTTAGCCAACTTGCGGACTACGGCAGATGCTTTGTCCGTATTGAAGGAAGGATACATTGAGGATTTGTTTGAAAAGACAGGTGTATTGACTCCTGTTGAATTGGAAAGCCGTTATGACGTTTATGCAGAGCAGTATGTGCTGGCAATTGAAGTCGAAGCGAAACTGGTAGTAAGCATGGCAAAAACGCTGATTTATCCGGCAGCAGTCAGCTATTTGTCGGAGCTTTCCAGCACGATTCTTCGCTTGAAAGAGATGGGAATTGAACTGTCCAAGGAAACTGCCCAAAAAGTAGCGACGCTGCTTAAGTCGATGATTGATACTGCGAGCAAGTTGACTGATGCTTTGAGCAAGCACGATTTTGCTTCGACAGACGACCACATGCAGTACGCTTCGCAAACAATTCGTCCTTTGATGGATGAGGTTCGCCAGTATGCGGATGCTTTGGAAGCTGAAGTGGCTGATGATTTGTGGCCGTTGCCTACTTATCAAGAAATGCTGTTTGTTAAGTAATCGCAAGTTCGGTTAATTTCTGTAGGGACGCGGCAGTGCCGTGTCCTTATTTTTTTTTGATAAATTGCAGGTTAATTTCATATTATTTCCGGTCAATTACCTAATTTAACTGGTTCCAAGGCACAGCCTTGAAACCCATACCCAGAGGAAGAGCCTCGGCTGGGAAATGGAGGATCTTCCTCCGGATCTACGTTACCAGGCACTACTGGTAACGAGTAATATCGTTTCCGGTTGCATCGTCAGGTGATTTAACCGGACTTAGAACACATAGAACACAGACAGATCAAAGAGAAATGAATACAGGACGATGAAGAGAGGAATTGATATAAAATGAGTAGCAATCGAGGACGATCGCGTTGCACAGCCTACAGATTGAGCAATCAGATGTACCGAACCTGATTTTCCATCTCATCCGCCGTTACTTGATTCAAAATTACTAATAATCGTTGTGATATTTCTTGGGGTGGACGACGAAAAGCCTAAATTACGCCGTAGTGGGTTCGTGAGGTATCAAATTAAGCTTGTATAGCGGTTCTCAAGCGTGGTGAGGTATACCCTATGCCCTATGCCCTATGCCCGCGAGAGCACCTCATCTTTGTGAGAAAGGCAATAATACATTAACATCCTCATCCAGGTACAAACAAATGAATAAATTACTCAGAAATCTCGCACCAACGGGTCAATTAAATTATCAGAAATTCGGTTGCGTTCAATATATGTGTTAATCTGATCTTGATGGTGGCTGTAATAGCTCAACGCATCGAATACCTGTGCCAGCGTTAGGTGAGGTAAACCATTGGGAATTTCTTCTGGTGAAATGCCCATATGCCAAGTTTCAACGATCGCCCTAACAGATGTCCGCGTGCCCTTGACGATCGGCTCACCGCTCAAAATTTGCCGATCTCTGACAATGTAAAGATGTTCTGTTGTTTGAACCATAACTGCAAATACCAGATTAAGTATTTTCCACAATTATAGTGCTTTAACTGGTTCCCAGGCTCCAGCCTGGGAACCAGCTAGGACTAAAGTCCTCACTACAAACCTAATTTCTCACTAGAAAGTTCCCCGCTAGCAGGAGGTTCTACCGTATCGCCAAAAGCAATCCGCAGAAATGGCGGTGCTAAAAAAGTCGTCAGAATCACCATGATAATAATCGAAACTTCCAGCGGTTTATCCAAAACCCCGCTAGCCGAACCGATACCAGCAAAAACTAACCCGACTTCGCCCCGAGGAATCATCCCGACTCCGATCGCCAATCGATTGATTCCAGGCTGACCGAACACCGCCCAACCAGTCACCAACTTGCCAAAAATCGCTACTACAATCAAAAACACGGCAATCAAAAGTCCCGCCCGATTCTCCGGCACTGTTGGGTTCAAAACGCCCAAGTCGGCGCGCGCTCCCACCGTCACAAAAAAGATCGGTACAAACAAATCAGCGACGGGTTTAATCAACTCATCCAGCTCGTTGCGGGCATCGCTTTCATCTAACACTAAACCAGCCGCAAATGCACCCAAAATCGCTTCGAGATGAATTGCGTTGCCGATAAAAGCCATGAAGAAAGCAAATATAAATGCCGGAATGACGATATTACCGCGAGTTTTGAGTTTTTCAACTGCTGAGGCAAAGCTTTTGTTGAAGATGCCGCCCAACAGAATTGAACCGAGCAGAAATGCAGTTGCACCGACGATCAAGTAGATGACATTAAGAACATCAATTTCACCTGTTTTCGCTAAACTAGCAACTACCGCCAAGACAATAATTCCCAGCACGTCATCAATCACTGCTGCACCAACAATGATTTGACCTTCTTTAGATTTCAGCCTTCCCAATTCAGACAAAACTTTCGATGTAATCCCGATGCTGGTTGCCGTCAAAGCAGCCCCGGCAAAAATCGCCGGAATCGCCGCCGTGTGAAAAATTATCATCAAGCCGGCAGTACCTGCAGCAAAGGGAACTGCTACGCCGACAACAGCGACAAAGGTGGCTTGAATTCCCACTTCTTTGAGTTGTCTGAGATCCGACTCCAAACCAATTTCAAACAGCAGAATAATCACGCCCAATTCAGCCAGCACAGAAACGATCTCGCTCTGCGATTCAAACACGCTGGTGACGGAGGCCGGGGACATAGAATTTATCGACTGCAAAACAGTCATAATTCCTGAGTCGGAAGCTGACAGTCCGCCTTCGGGAAAAACGATCAGGTTTAAAGCGGATACGCCAACAATCACCCCTGCTACAAGTTCACCCAAAACTGGCGGCAAATTAAATTTCATAGCCGCTTCTGCGCCTAATTTACTGGCAAGATAAATCACTACCAAACTGAGCAGAACTCCGCTCAGAACGATGGGCGAATTTTCTGCCTCGACTGTTGCTAACAAAGGTATGGGAGCAGCTAAGGATGCTATCCCAGAACTTAAAGCTGTAATTGTTGGGTTAAAAAACATGGTACAATGATGATAAGAAAGACATTCAAATCAGATAATCTTGGACGCAGACAAATTCAAGGGTTGCGGTTTTTTTAAGGCTGGCGGCAGCGGATTTAGATGGTCAAGCAAAACTGGAAGAGCCCAAATCTGGCGGAACATCTTGCCACCGGCCTTGTCCGACGGCTTGAATAGCTTCTTTTAGCAAGATATCGCCGGTATAAATTGCTCTACCAACGATCGCGCTTTTGACGCCAATTGGTTCCAAAGCCAACAAACTCAGTAAATCTGCGATCGAACTAACGCCGCCCGAAGCAATCAATCGAAATAGCGTTAGCAATTTCGCGCAAAGATTCCAAGTTCGGCCCTTCCATAGTACCATCGCGGTGAATATCAGTGTAAATAATTTCTGCTGCTCCCAATTGAGCCATTTTTTGCGCCAATTCTGTTGCTAGAACTTCGGAATTTTCCAACCAGCCTCTAGTAGCAACTTTACCGTTTCTGGCATCGATTCCCACCAGAATTTTACCGGGAAATTCGGCACACAATTGGCCGACTAATTGCGGTTGTTCGACGGCGACAGTCCCGAGAATGGCCCGCCTGACTCCTAAATTGAGGATAGCAGCAACAGAAGCGCGATCGCGCATTCCCCCGCCTAATTGACAGGGAACGTCTACGGCGCGGACAATGGCTTCAATAGCTGCTAAGTTTACAGGATGACCTGCTTTTGCGCCGTCGAGGTCTACCAAATGCAGCATTGTCGCGCCTTCATTTACCCACTGTCTGGCGACTTCGACGGGATTGTCGTTAAAAGTTTGGGACTTAGCGTAGTCTCCCTGATAGAGTCTGACGCATTTTCCATCCAATAGGTCGATCGCTGGAATTACATTCATAATTTGGGCATTGGGAATTGGGAATGGGGCATTGGGAATTGGGAATGGGGCATTGGGAATGGGGAATTGGGAATTGGTTACTCGTTATTATCACCAACAAATAACCAATGACTTCTTCTCATTGACAACCGCTGTTTAAATGAAACATAATCGATGACGGTAGAGTGGA
Organism: Microcoleus sp. LEGE 07076; assembly: GCF_015207455.1. Lineage (GTDB taxonomy): Bacteria > Cyanobacteriota > Cyanobacteriia > Cyanobacteriales > Microcoleaceae > Microcoleus. The sequence continues at coordinate 1,524 of NZ_JADEWV010000154.1, read as the reverse complement.
CCATACAGGAGTATTTACCTCAGCTTTTTGCAAACCTTCTGCCGTCCAGTCGTTGCAAGTTCTCAAAATAGAGTAACTGTCTCTTGCTTCATAAAAACTGCCGTTGTTGCCGTAGCCGTAGCCAATTTTAATTTTATTACCTTTTGCCTCTAATTGGAATGTATTTTTAAGATAATCTACCATTCTCAGATAATTCGATCCACTAATACTAACACATTTGGTGTCTTTGTTTTGCGGAAAAACTCGATAACCTTGAACGTTTACGGTAGAGGGAGTAGGGAGAAATAGCGCCTTGAAAGCTGTAACTGGGTTGATACTTCCTGATGTGGGAGTTTCCAGCATAAAAGCTCTATCTCCCCACCCAAAAGACAAATATTTATAATCAGAAGTGGCATCCCGCCCTATTTCTGTTAGCGGTAAAAATTTATTCCAGTCAAAATATTCATTTTTAACTGGAACAATGATTTCGGTGTGGATCCCTTCGTTATAAATGTATAGAGAGATTGTGCAATCTGCTTGCGAGTAATTTCCCCACTTTCTGGGAGTTAGATAGCCAATTGTTAGGAAAGCGGTAAAAGATAAGATGACAATTCCTAAGCGCTTTATGATTTTTCTCATTTTAACCGTTGGTTTCAAATTCTGCCTTCGGATGGCGGGCGCTGCATCTTTGTGGGAAAGAATTCTTGCAATGCCGAATTGCGCTGTTCGGGGGTTTCCTTTGCCCAATTCGATAAGCTTTCGTAGAAAAAGAACGACACTCCAGCGAAATCTCTTTTTCGCACCTCTTGCAGTTGTTCTTGAATTTGTTTGAGAGGAACAGAATTATTTTTAAGACCAGTCAAAATGCCGATCGCAGTTGGAATGTGTTCTTTAGCTAATTTGACTTCTTCCCGTTCTAATTCGGCGTTAAAACGCTTGATATCGCTGCGATAAACCTGTACTATAAGTTCTTCGATATAGCCGCGTCTTTCCCAGGTAAACCAGTCCTGCAAGTGGGCGGGTAAAGCAAAGTGAAAAGGGTTGGGAGATAAGCTGACAATACATTTTTGTTTGCGGGATTTGATGGCGCGGGAAATTCGTCCCATAAAGTCGTTGATTTTGTCGGCGCGCCAGCGTACCCAGAAGGTTTCGCGGGGGTCATCGGAGGGAGGGCTTTTGATTTGTTCTTGATACATTGACACTGTTAGCGGTTCGTAGCCAAATTCTACTGGTAAACCGAAATGGTCGTCAAATTGAATGCCATCTATATCATAATTATTGACAATTTCTAGGATTAAATCTAAGATAAATTGCTGGACTTCGGGATGAAATGGATTCAGCCAGACTCGCTCGTGGGTGCCTTCTTTCCAAATAGTTGAACCGTCGCGCCTCTTCGCCAACCAGTCGGGGTGCAGTCTGGCTAATTCTGATTCGGCGGGGGCCATGAAACCAAATTCAAACCAAGGAATTACTGCTATACCTTTTGGGTGGGATTGTGCTATAATTTCTTTGAGAATGTCTCGGTTTTTTAATCCGGGTGATGGG
>NZ_JADEWV010000449.1 GCF_015207455.1 Microcoleus sp. LEGE 07076 | reverse complement strand
ATGAAGTACAGTGAATTTGAGCAGTATGGTGATATATTTAAAATTTTGGAACTATTTGGAGATGAGCGAAATTTAACAAATATAGTTAGGCAGCTTCAAAAGTTGTTGTACTCAGTGTAAGCTGAAACGCAAGAACTCCTTATATAACTAACATTAGTTGACTTTTTATTGAAATGCCAAAACGCACCACTTCCAAAACTGATAAACCCATTGCCACCGCTCAACGTCTCGGTAGCGCGATCAAGTCTGCGCGTGACATCATGCGAAAAGATAAGGGGATGAATGGGGAATTAGACCGTTTGCCCCAATTCACTTGGATTCTTTTCCTCAAGCTTTTAGATGATGTGGAGAAAGTCAGAGAAGAAGAAGCTCTTTTAGAGGGAACGCTTGACAAGTACAAGCCGCTGATTGAATCGCCCTACCGCTGGCGCGATTGGGCTGCTGATGATGAAGGAATGAGCGGCGATGACTTGCTGAAATTCATTAACAATGATGAGGTGACGCTGCGGGACGGCATAAAAAGCCCCGGTTTGTTTGCTTATTTGCGGAGTCTTCAAAGTGCGACGGGGCGCGATCGCAAAGATGTCATCCGCCAAGTGTTCAACGATGTCACCAACCGCATGATTAGCGGTGCACTGCTGCGAGATGTGGTGAACAAGGTTAATGACATTCACTTCGATAACTCAGAGGAAGTGAACATCCTCAGCAACCTCTACGAGTCGATGCTCAAGGAGATGCGGGACGCTGCGGGGGATTCTGGGGAGTTCTACACGCCACGGCCGGTGGTGCGATTCATGGTGAAGGTGCTTGACCCGAAATTAGGTGAAACTATCCATGACCCCGCTTGCGGCACGGCTGGGTTTTTGGTGGAAACTTACGAACATCTCAAAACACAATGCCAGCCGAAAGACTGGGAGATTTTGCAATCAAGTTTATCTGGAATTGAAGCCAAGCCTTTGCCGTTTATGCTGGCTCAAATGAATTTGTTACTGCACGGCGTTGAATACCCAGATGTTGAGCGGAGAAACAGTTTAGCTAGAGCGATTAACCAGATTGGGGTAAAAGACCAAGTTGATATTATTCTGACTAACCCGCCGTTTGGAGGTGAGGAAGAAGCAAAAATCAAGGATAATTTTCCCCCAGAAATGCAAACATCGGAAACGACTCTGCTTTTCATCCAGCTAATTATGCGCTTGCTCAAACGCCAGCCTAAACCTGGGCGGGCGGGAATTGTCGTACCAAATGGCACATTGTTCGGTGATGGTCTTTGCGCCAAAGTTAGGAATGAAAAATAAATAAGTTGATTACTTATCAGTTATAATGAAAAAAGTGTGAGATTACAATTTTCACTCCTACAGAGATCAACTCACAACAGATTTTTCTACTTAACTATTCTAATTTACTTTGAAATCCATGTTTTATTCTCATTCAATTGAGTCAGAAATGAAAAAATTTTATAAATCCTTATCAGAAAAGGATAAAAGAAGGTATGCAGCTATAGAATCTCAAAAATTAGGATGGGGTGGAATTAGTTATGTAATGCAACTTTTGGGATGCAGTCGAAATACCATCATCAAGGGATTGGAAGAT
>NZ_JADEWV010000153.1 GCF_015207455.1 Microcoleus sp. LEGE 07076 | reverse complement strand
TTTACAGGGTGTCGCGGTGTGGGGTTTTTCGGCGGATCTGGTTAATGAATGCTAACTGTTGACTGCTGACTGCTGACTCCCAACTGTTTCACATCAAAAATCCCGGCTTCTACAAGAAACCGGGTTCGATCGAAACATCGCAGCACATTTTTTGAGACGGTTAATGGAGCGACATACTCGCGGAATTTTTTTTATGGAAAAGCTTTACAGGAGAGAAAGTAGAAGTAGCGATCTCAACTTGCTGTCTGAAGCGACTAATCGGAAATCCTGACCCATCCGCGGCGGATGGCGTAAAGCAGGCGGTTGACTACATCTCGGTCATCTTGGGCCAGAGAGCTTTGGCTCAGCGATCGCAGTCCGTTGCTTTGAGTGCGAGTCAGATTGCCTGAATGGGTGACTTGATAGAACAGTTCAGCGATCGCGCGATCGGATTTAAAAGCCAGAGCTTGCATGAAATTTCGTTGAACTCTACTACTACAATATCGAGCATTTGAGAGCAGGGTAGGGTGATTGCCGTCGGCTAAGCTGTGTGATCGTTTGGAGGCCGACTTGCGATCGAAGTCTGTTAGTATAGGTGAGTTGAATCACAAATTACCAGAGACTCGATCGCATTTGCCGTCGCGCCGACGCTAGCATCAAAGTTGAAGGAAACCTCAAAAAGCTTTCAACGCCAGACTTTTCGCTCTTTGCGCCACTGTTTTATCGGTGTGTTTGCTTGGCATCGCACCCTGTGGATTCGGAAACTTGCAGCGGAGGGGGAAAGTTGCGATCGGCGAGCAGCACCCTGAGATACAATAATCATTAATATTTCGATCCCATCTATAGACTCAGAGGTAAAACAATGATAATTGTTAGCTACTTTTCGATCGCCTTAATCGTTTTTATTTTTTGGTTCAAAAGTTTTTTGAATGATAGTGCGACCTCAAAAACTGACTTAATCTCTTGGATAGCCTTAATCTTCGGCCCTCTGTTTTGGCCTGTTGTTGTACCCCTATCCCTTTTGCAAATTACCAGCAAAAAGTCAGTTGTACAATCAGGTAAATCCGAGCAATAGTTATAATAAATTGTAGAAGTAACTGACTCAAACGCTGTCGGTTATATCTTAAAGTAGGCCAGAGGGCGGAGGGAATCTCTATAAATAAATTCAGGGGATTTAACCAGGAAACTGTATTTGTAGCGCGGCACGAAGGCCCGAGGCTGGAGGAAATTCCCATAAATACAGCTTATTCCAGGTTTATGAAGTACATACTTTCTGAGCCTGGTTTCTTGAAAGTTAGAGACTTGTCAACTGATGGGCGATCGAGAAACTCTGTTAGGGGCGTACTGCACCTGCACCGAATATGCTGCAACGTCGAATGAAACGCGGTGTGTTGGTTGCTCGAGTATAACTTTAGACATACTTATGTGAGTGATTGCTGACAAAATTAATAATTTTTCTTACTTTGGGCTGCTGCACGCTCTGCATCGAACTTGGGAAAACGCGCGAGTTGAGAAACGGCTACAGTCCTTGTCCTGCAAGCTTTGGAGGTTCTATATTTTAAAATTGTAGAAGTTTTGAGGTGGCAATTGTAGAGTTCGACGCCCCCCTAATTGCCGAACTATTACCGCAGTTACATAGAAAATTAAAGGCAAGAAAATTAAAGGCAGAGGCTGCAATATAAAATAGCGATACAAACTGTTGGAAATATCGAGCCGAACTTGTTTTGTGCGCTCGGACATCAGGACTTGAGAATGCCAGCGATCGGATTTGCGATCGAGATCTGTATTTGCGGGAACTTCTCAAAAAAAGCCCAGTCACTGTACCCAACTTTGCTATTTATAGAAATAAAGTAGGAGTGAAAATGAACGAAATGTCTGAGAAGCGAATTTATCGAATTCTTAATGCTGTGTCGCTGCTAGCCCTCAGCTACTATGCAGCTACTTCGATCGGTTATATTTTAGAGAGCGACGCTCACATCTACAGCTACGATAGCCACAGCTATTCCCACGGGTCAACACAGCAATTAGAATCACACCGATCGGGTAAATAGTACAGCTTGTCTATAGAATGCCGAACCAAATTTCCGAGAAATTGCTAATTGCTAACGATATCCTCGAAGTCAACAATTAGCCATAAAAAGTTTTGTTGAAAGCTTAATCTTGTTAAGTTAAGTTGTTAAATTTAATCACCTAAAAAGTGGCGGAGGGTGGGGCGCTGTTTCGGTTTCAAGAGTTGCATAGCGCTGTGGCGGATTTGAATTGCATTTTTTGAGCGATAAGCTGCATCTAATGCGAAAACGCTTATAGGGCAATAGGCGATTGTTAAGCATGATTGTAAGTTGGGCCCGGGCACAAACCCTGCGTTTCACTTCTGACGTTCGCGTGCCTCGCGGTTCATTCCATCTTACGACCTGTTAGTTATGATTCTGACCCAAAAGCGTCATGGCTCGATCGTCTGGTTGGATGCTGCTGATTGCTGACAAGACGGATTTTTGCTGAAAAACCGGGTCGTTTCGCGAAAGTCATGGGTAGAGCGCCAGGGAGCGGTGGAAAAATCGAGTTCAGGCGATGAGCCTCAAGAATGCTTCCTGGAATGTTTTGGGGCTGGGTTTGATTGAATCCCGCCCTAGCTGCGCGGGGGCTTTGAATGCCCGCTAAAAATTTTTGATGTTTTGGGAACTATTGGCGGAACTAAAAAGTCAGGTCAACCAGAGTATACTGAAACATCGCAACCAAGTTCCTGCCCGCGCTGGAGTTCGAGACTTTCGATCGACAGTAGCCAAGGAGTGCGGTGCAACTTCTCAATCTTGAGAGGATACTTCGATTAAAAATGGTCTTCGTGTATTTGCAGGCTACTGTTTTAAAAATGACTCGCCACACCCAAGCTAGGTATGGTAAACTCACAAACGTTTAACTGAAATATTTTCGTGTTAGAGGAGGGAGTTGTGGAGTGGAGAGTCCAAAGCAGGAAAAAACCGATATTTGCTGCTCGACGAATCAACGATTCAACTGGCACTCCCAGAAATCCCGCTGACCGAAAAAATGGATACAAGCCCCGCCCTTTTAGGAAGGGTTTGTGTCAGAATATTCAGATACTCAAAGGATATCTAGGCTCAAAACACGTTGAAACAGCACTCTCGATCAGATATCTCCTTAGCAACAGCCAAAAGGGCAATGGTTAAATCCAACCCCCAAGCTTGATTGCAAAGTCGCCTAGCTGGCATAGGGAGACTTTAAACGGACAAACCCGGGAAATTAAGACTATGTAGATAGCACGTCCCGATGAACTGTCAAGAATCACTGAACTTTTAGGGCGGTGAGTATGTCAAAAAATAAATTACATGACAGCTTATAGCAGCCGGGTAAATTAGGGTCTCAACCGATGTCCGGTTTCATTTATTGAATCCCTTTGGAGGGAAAAGTGTATTGTAGAAAAGTGATTGATCTTTTAGGAGGAGTGTAAATGACACAGGTAACTAATCCAACAACGCCAGTAGCTTCTATCCCTGGAGCAGGCGGTGGCTCTAACATTATCGGCGCTCAAACCCAGAACAGGTTGAACGGCACTGAACAAGGTGATATCATCCTGACTTTTGGCAGCAATGATGTTATTGCCGGTCTCGGTGGCGACGACCTGATTATTTCCGGGGGCGGTAGTGACAGTATCGGCGGCGGCAGTGGCAACGACGCAATCTTTGCAGGCAGCGGTGACGATGCGGTCGCTGGCGGTGACGGCAACGACAGGATATTTGGCGGCAAAGGAAATGATGTCGTTGACGGCGGTCCTGGCGATGACTTGGTTTCTGGCGACAACGGCAACGACACCGTACTCGGCGGAAGCGGCAACGATACTGTCTTTGGCGGTCGAGGTAACGATATCGTTAGCGGTGGCGACGGCAACGACAGCCTCTACGGCGGTAAAGACAACGATACAGTCGATGGCGGTGCGGGCAATGACTTGGTTTTTGGCGACAGAGGTAGCGATGTCCTGACTGGCGGTGCCGGCAGCGACACGTTCTTCTTCAGAGGTTTTGGTGGCGATTTCGGTGTAGATACGATCACCGACTTTACTCCGGGCGAAGATAAGATCGTATTGAAGTCCGGCGGTGTGTTGGGTGCTTTGGGCACAGGCTTGGATTCCAGCGAGTTTGTCGTGGTTTCTAACTTCAACGCAGCCAGCAGCCCTGGCACCGCTAACAAGTTGGTTTACGACCCGCAAAACGGTGTGTTGTACTTCAACGGTACCGGCGGAGTGCTAACTATTGCTCAGTTGCAACCTGGCCTGACAATTACCTCGAACAACTTAGAACTGTTCTAAAACAACTGGTAGTTGTGGGGCAGCACTGGATAACATCTGGGGCTGTTCTTATAACTGCCGATCGTGTTTTAAAGGATTTCAACCTCACTCTGCTACAAGCGGGGTGAGGTTGAAACATTGGATGCCGGAAATGATATCGTTTCCGACGATCGCCCGATCGCCTAAAATATATACAAACTTTCAAATCATAATTTATCAGTTTTCCTGAAGCGGGGAAAAACCGCAACTGGCCAGAAGCGATGAGCACTCAAGAATACATCCGGCAAGCCCAAGTTTGTTTGAAGCGGGGGAAATTAACTGAGGCGATCGATTTTTGCCATCAGGCGATCGAACTACAGCCTTTTTCGCCGCTAACTTACACTACTTTAGGCGAAATTCTCGAAGCGAGCGGAGACCCGACGGCGGCAAGAGATGCTTTTGTGCAAGCTTTGGAGATTTCGCCCCAGTTTGTTCTGGCTCATGCTTATTTGGGTCAACTTTACAACGAGTATTGCTGGTTGGATGAGGCGGCTTTTCATTACCGGCAAACTCTGGATTTGAAACCAGATTGGGCGGAAGTTCATTATAACTTGGGAACTGTTTTTCACAAGCAGGGTAATTTGTTGGGGGCGATCGACTGTTACCGAAAGGCGATCGCCCTTAAACCGAATTATCTTGTTGCTTGCTACAATCTGGCTGTGGTTTTAGATGAAAACAATCAGCTAAAAGCCGCCATTGATGCCTACCGTCAAGCGATTGATTTGAAGCCGGATTATGTGGAAGCTTACAGCAATTTGGGCGTGATTTTGCTGAAGGACGATCGCCCTGCTGAGGCGATCGAGATTTACCAGCGGGCGATCGAGATTAAGCCGGATTGGGCGACGCTGCACAATAATTTGGGTCAAGCGTTGCTGGACAAAAATCCCGATCGGGCGATCGCATCTTACCTCAAAGCTATTGAGTTGGAACCCGACATGGTTTTAGCCCACTACAATCTGGGGAAAGCTTGGCAATTGCAGGGGGAACATTCGGCGGCGGTTGCTTGTTTCGATCGGGTAATCGAACTAAATCCCCAACATATTTCGGGCTGTACGGATGCCGGATTTTCTTTGATGGTTTTGGGTCAAATTGCCGAAGCCATGCCTTATTTTCAGCAGGCGATAGCTGTGCGACCCGATTTTGTTGAGGCTTACTGCCGTTTGGCCCAAATCCGGCAAACTGCTGCTGCAGAGGATGATGAGTTGTCAAGGGCGATCGCTGCGTGCGATCGATTTCTCGCAGCGTTGATGGGAAGGAAGAAGTCCGAGGGAAGTTCGGCAACGGATGTAACGGATGTAACGGATGTAAGTCCGTCGGAAGAAGTCCGAGGGAAGAAGTCCGAGGGAAGATTAATTACCGATTCCCCATTACCAATTCCCCATTACCAATTCCCCATTACCGATTCCCCATTACCGATGCCCAATGCCCCATTACCAATTGCTGAAATTTGCGAGAATTTAGGAGCAATTTACCTGCATTTGGGAAATGCTTTAACAGAGTACGGCGGCACTGAATCTGCCGTTGCTTATTATCAAAAAGCTTTGCAAATTCATCCAAAAAAGACAGAACTTTATTGGCGGATGGGCAATTGCTTGGTACAGCAAAAGCGGCTCAATGCAGCAATTGCCGTTTACCACATGGCTTTGACGCTTCAACCCGCTCTGCCGCAGGTTTATTTAGAGTTGGCAAAAGTGCTGGAAAAACAGGGGCGCTGGAAACGGGCGATCGATTATTATCAAAAGGTTTTAGAGTTGCAAAGCTGGGGATATACGCAAGTTTGGCAACAAGGTGATTCTCTGGCGCTAGCAACAAGTGCGATCGAACTTCCTCAAGGTATTTATTTATCGACTTGGGATTGGTTGGTTAATGCGAAATTGGATGCTGGGAATTATCTAGAAATAGTTTGGCAATCCGAGACAGCAAATGCCGAAGTTTTGGCGAATTCCCAATTGCCAATTGCTCATTCCCAATTGGCAAATTCCGATTGTGGCGGTTTAACTTGTGGGCTGTGCTTGCACCGAATTTCTAAGTGGTTCGATCCGGTGCATCTCGGTTGGGGAGTTTACCGTTTGTCTAACTTGAAACCGCTTCCTGCGTCTGCGCCAAAGACGTTTGCGGCACAGATTCCCAACGGGCGAGTTTGGATTGTGCCGCAGCAAAATTATTGGCTGATTTGTAAGGCGATCGCTGTAATTACTCCCGATAATTATTTGTTGGGCGATCTGTCGAGAGATTATCCTGGTTTCTTGCCGGGATGCGACAAGCACGATATTAGAAAACACAGCGTTTTTGAGTTAGAATCTTTTCCGCATTTAAAACAAATTGATGGCAGCGTGGCGGTGCTTTCGGGTTTGTCGGGAAATGTCTATTTTCACTGGATGGTTGACGTTTTGCCGCGGATTGAATTGCTGCGGCAAAGCGGTAGGAATTTGGCAGAGATCGATTGGTTTTTGGTGAACAGTTGCCAGCACCAATTTCAGCGGGAAACTCTCCGGATTCTGGGGATTCCTGAAGAAAAAGTCTTGGAGAGCGATCGCCTGCCTCACCTGCAAGCAACAGAGTTAATTGTACCTTCTTTTGCGGGTTATTTGGGTTGGCCTTCTGGGTGGGCGATCGATTTTTTGAGGCGGGAGTTTCTCAAGACAATTGTACCGGGTGCTAGTTATCCAAAACGCATTTATATCAGCCGCCACAAAGCGAGATATCGCCGAGTTTTGAACGAGGAAGATGCTGTCGAGGTTTTGGAAAAATATGGCTTTGTTTCTATTTTCCCTGAGTCGATGTCTTTGGCAGAACAAATTGCTCATTTTTATCACGCTGAGGCGATCGTTGCCGCCCACGGCAGCGGCTTAACAAATACGATTTTTTGCCAGCCGGGAACGAAAGTAATTGAGTTAATGTCCCCTCACTATATCAGCCATTATTACTGGGGAATCAGTCAACATTTGAAGTTAAATCATTATTACTTGGCGGGCGAGGCTTTTGAATGCTATCCTATTAGACAGTTGATGTATCAGAATTCGCTAACTGAGGATATTTTGGTGAACTTGAGTTCGCTGAAAAGGATGGTTGAAGTGGTGGGTTTGGGTTAGCTGGCGTGTGGAGTAAGTTTAATTATGCCTTCGATTGAGAAGATGGAAAAAGCAGCGGTTGATTTGAATCGGCAAGCAGAAGTTCATTTAGCTGAAGGAAGATTGAATGAGGCGATTGCTGCTTGCGAGTTGGCGCTAAAAATTGAACCGAATTTGGCTGCTGCTTGTCAGACGCTGGGAAAGGTGATGCAGGTTCGAGGTGAAATCGAACAAGCTAAGCAGTGGTATGAAGCGGCGATCGATCGCAATCCAAATTTGCCAGAAGTTTACGCTAATCTCGGCATTTTGTATTCTCAGGCGAAACAGTGGGAAAAGGCGATCGCCAGTTGCGAAAAAGCGATCGCCCTAGCACCGAATTTTGCTGCTGCTTACCGACATTTGGCAAAAGTTTGGACTCACTTGGATCGGCGAGAAGAGGCGGCACAATCTTGGTATCAAGCTTTCAAAATTGAGCCGAATTGGGCAACTGCTGACGAGTACGTCACCCTGGGAAATGGTTTAGTTGAATTGGGAAAGTTTCCACAAGCGATCGAATGTTATTCGCGGGCAATTGAGTTAAACCCGCAACTGGCAATAGCTTATCATAATTTGGGGGAAATGCTGGTCGAACAAAAACGGTGGGATGAGGCGATCGCCAATTACCGCCAAGCCATTGCGATCAATCCAGATTCGTTTGAATCTTACCACAGTTTGGGTAAAACTTGGGCGGCGCGAGGAGAAGGCGATCGGGCGATCGCCTGTTACCGCAAAAGCCTCGATCTCAATCCGGATTACGCCCGTGCTTACCTTGGTTTGGGCAATGTGTTCGCGCAGAAACGCGAGTTTGAGGCCGCAATTCAATGTTACCGTCAAACTCTCGAAATTAACGATCGTTCCTACTGGGCTCACAATTATTTAGGCGAAGCTTTGGCTGAAAAACAACTGTGGGAAGAAGCTATTAGCTGTTACCGTCAAGCCATTGCTATTAATCCAGATATTCCTTGGTTTTATTGCAATTTAGGAATAGCATTAACCTGCGAAAAATCCTGGGATGAAGCTGTTAGCGCTTACCTCCGCGCGATTCAACTCGAACCAAATTTGACAGGAATTAATCAGAGATTGGGATATGTTTTGCGGCAGCGCAGCGAATCAGGTTTAGACAGCACAATCGAAATTTATTGTCAAGCTATTGAGCTGCTTGCTAGCGGGAAAAATTACCACAAATTGCTGGGAATTGAGTCGGAAGGATCCGAGTTTTATATAAAATTAGGCAACAGTTTAGCGAAACAGAAACAGCTTGAAGGTGCGATCGTATTTTATAGCATCGCCCTGCGGATTGAACCCAATGCTGCCGAAGTTGCCGCCCAACTCCATCAGGTGCGGGCGAAACAACAGGAATTGTACGCACAAATCGCCGCTTACCGCCACCAAATTGCGATCGAACCGAGCAATTCTAAGGCTTACAACGATTTAGGAAATATTCTACCGCAATTAGGGGAATTGGCAGAAGCAATTATTTGCCACCAAAAAGCGAGTGAATTGAGGGGTTGGCCAGAATGTGCCGCGAAAAACTATCAATTCACACAGGATTGGTTTACGCACAATATCCCTATTTGGCAGCGGCATTTGCAGCAGTTTACCGGAATAGCAGATTTTCAAGTTGTGGAAATCGGCAGTTTTCAGGGAATGTCGGCTTGCTGGCTGTTGGATAATATTTTAACTCATCCGACAGCAAAAATTACTTGCATTGATTTGTATTTTCAACAACATTTTAAGGGTAATATTGTTAAAACGGGAGTGGGCGAGAAGGTAATTGAATTAGAAGGTTACTCTCAAGATTTGTTAATTAATTTAACTTCGGAATTTTACGATATTGCTTACGTTGACGGCTGTCACAAACCCACCAGCGCTTTGCAAGATGCGATTTTATCTTGGAGGTTGGTGAAAGTTGGCGGATTGATGATTTTTGATGATTACGAGTTTACTTTTCCCGACAGCCCGGAGCAAAATACAAAAATCGGAATCGATGTGTTTTTGGAGATGTTTGGTAGTCAGTTAGAAGTAGTACACAAAGGCTATCAACTGATTGTCAAAAAAACTGAGAATCAAAAAGTGGGCGAAGAGCAAGCACTTTTGTCTCTAGGTTGGGAAAAGTTGGGTGATATCGCGGCAGATGCGGGTTATCTCGATGAGTCGATCGCCCGCTATCAAACAGCTATTAAAATTAAGTCTGACAATTACTTAACTTATCACAAGTTGGGTAAAAGTTTGCAAGAACAAAAAAGACTTTGCGAAGCTGAGGCTGCTTATCGGCGGGCGATCGACCTCAACCCTAATTTTAGTTGGACTTACCACTTTTTGGGGGAAATTTTACAGGCAATTGACGAACACCGCCAAGCCGCTGCTGCTTACCGCCAAGCAATTGCATTAAATCCAGATTTTTGTTGGAGTTACAATAATTTAGGCGATGTGCTGATGGAGCTTTCTGAGTGGGAGGAAGCTGCTGTTAGTTACCACAAGTTAGTTGAACTGAATCCCGATTTTTGTTGGTCTTACGAGAGATTAGGCAAGGCTTTTGTTGCACTAGAAAATTGGGAAGAGGCGACGGATGCTTACCGCAAAGCTATTGAATTAAATCCCGATGATTGTTGGTTGCACAATAGTTTGGGCGAAGTTCTGGAAAAACAAGAAAATTGGCCGGAATCAGCAGTTGCTTTTGGTCGTGCTGTTGAGCTAGAACCCAATGAGAGTTGGCTGTACAAAAAGTTGGGCGATGCGCTGCGGAATCAAGGGGAATTGGAAAGGGCGATCGTAATTTACGAACAAGGCATCCATCTCGATCCAAAATCCTGTTGGTGTTACGAAGGATTGGGTTTGAGTTTAATGGCACAACAGCAGTGGGATCTGGCAATATCTCAATTAGTTCAAACACTGCAAATTAAACCGGATTTATTTGGAGTTTACTATCATATCGCCGATATTTTGGCACAAAAAGGAGAAGTTGACGAAGCAGATATCATAAAATTTGGCTATAAAATGTTGCCATTAAGTTTTCTCAAAAAATACTGTGGATTTACAGAAAATTTTGCAATTGTAGCAGAGTCAGATCCCAGCATTACTTGCACTGAAATCTATCCTGCGAGTCAAATCATTTTATCAGATTCCACAACAATCGACACCCACAAAAAATGTTGGGAAGATCAGATTTTTTATACAAAAAAATATTTTGTTGCCGCCATACCAAACGGACGAGCTTGGGCTGATATTGCTACTACCGCTGTTATTACTTCTGACAACAAACTTGTGGTAGATATTTCAATGGGTTGTCCTGAATTGGTCATAACTTCCGACAAATTGTCTCCCCCCGAACACGTCGAAGGAAATGTGGCTTTTTTATCTGCTCGCTGGGGAGGAGCAGCCTATTTTCACTGGATGTTTGATGTGGTGACGCGGTTCCATCTTTTGCAGCGCAGCGGCTGCATAGAAACTATAGATAAGTTTGTTATAAATGCTTGCAATTCTGCCTATGAAAAAGAAACTTTAAATAGTTTAGGAATTCCACTAGATAAAATTTTAGAAAGTCAATACCACCAGCACTTTACAGCCGACAAATTAATAGTTCCATCAATTTGCGATGGTGCTTCTGGAACATCTAAATGGAAGTGCGAATATCTGAAACAACTATTTTTAAATAACCGACCACCGCTAAAAACAGATTATTCAGAAAGAATTTATATCAGCCGCAAAACAGCATCCTACAGGCGAATTGTCAACGAGGAAGAGGTTGTCGGCTGTTTAGAAAAGTTTGGGTTTCGTACACTCAAGCTCGAAACGATGTCGGTAGCGGAACAAGCAGCGTGTTTGGCTGCTGCTAAAGTTGTTGTCGCACCTCACGGAGGGGGATTGACTAATTTAGTTTTTTGCACTCCGGGAACTAAAGTAATTGAGATTTTTTCTCCGATTTATGTACCAACTTGTTTTTGGACTATCAGCAATTTGTGCGAGTTGGAACATTACTATTTAATTGCTGAATTATTTGATGACGAAACTCATAAATATTTTGGACATAAAGATATGCGCGTGGATTTGCAATCTCTGGAGAAGTTAATGAATTTGGCAGGAGTTTTGCATGGATAATGACTACCACGAGTTGGGAAATTCGCTGCAATCAAGCGGTAGGTTTGATGATGCTGTCGCCGCCTACAAAAAAGCTGTTGAGTTAAACCCGAATTTTTCGTGGTCTTATCACGGTTTGGGCGATGTTTTGCTGAAACTCGAAGGCTGGGAGGATGCTGTCGCCGCCTACAAAAAAGCTGTTGAGTTAAACCCGGATTTTTCGTGGTCTTATCACAATTTGGGCGATGCTTTACTGAAACTCGAACGGTGGGAAGAGGCTGCTGCGGCTTACCGCTGCGAGATTGCACTCAACTCGGATTTTGCTTGGTCTTTTTGCAATTTGGGCGATGCTTTAACTAAACTCAAACAGTGGGATGAAGCTATCGCTGCGTATTTGAAAGCTGTGGAAATAGACGGAGATTTGCCGGGAATTTACGAGAAGTTGGGGTATGTTCTCGGAGAAACAAAGTCTGATTTAAAGTTGGTGTTAGAACAGTGTCAATTGCAAATTACACCGGAAAATTGGGAGTTTTATTTGTGTTTGGGGAGAAATTTGGGAAAGTACGATCGCCCAAAAAGCGCAATTATTTTTTACAAATTTCTCTTGACATCCGCTCCGAGTTGTGCAGAACTATCAGCGGAATTAGAAGAGTTGTGGCAGCAGCAAGCAAAGTACGTTAGCACATTGGCTTCAACTCGCGCAACTGTGGCCGCAAAACCGGATGATTGCTGGTCTTATTACAATTTGGGTGCTGTTTTGAGCCAACAAAAATATTGGGAGGAAGCGGCGGCGGCATTTTTGCAAGCAATCCAAATAAATCCCGATCTTCCTTGGTGGTTTTATTACAATTTGTGGGAAGTTTTGATTCAGCAAAACAAGCTGGATGAAGTTGAAGATTTTTGCTGCGAAGTTGTGGAATCTCAACCGGAGGCTTTTTGGCCTTATTTGAATTTGGGGGAAGTTTTGACTAGGCAAGGCAAAATTGCTGAGGCGATTCGTTGCTATCAAACTGTTAGTTACAAACAAAGTTTGGCATCTATTCTCAGTAAGAGAACAGGCAAGATGCCTGTTTCACAAGATACAGATACAGATACAGGCAAGATTCCTGTTCTACAAGATACAGATACAGATACAGGCAAGATGCCTGTTCTACAAAATTGGAACTTAAAACCTGTGAAGGTTCCTAATTTTATAATTATTGGTTCTCAGCGGTGCGGCACGACTTCTCTGTACACTTATTTAGCTCAACACCCGCAAATTTTGACTCCGATTAAAAAGGAGATGGATTTTTTTTCGTGGCACTTTCACAGGGGGATTGATTGGTATTTGGCTCATTTCCCGCTAAGGCCGGAGGGAGGGGAGTTTGTGACGGGTGAAGCAAGTCCGAGTTATTTTGACTGTCGGGAAGCGCCGGATCGTCTCTACAGCTTGTTTTCTGAGGCGAAACTGATTGTGCTTTTGCGAAATCCGGTCGATCGCGCGATTTCTCATTTTTACCGCTTAAAGGGCTTGAATTGGGAAGGGCGATCGCTCGATCGGGCAATTAGCGACGAAATCGAACGGCTGAATCAAAACCCAGAATACATCATCGGCGAAGAGCCGGGGAATTATTTAGCTCGCGGTAGGTATATAGAATTTATTAAAAATTGGCTAGCTTTCTTTCCCAAAGAACAGTTGTTAATTTTGCAAAGCGAAGATTTGTATGCAGGTGCGGCGACAACTGTCAATCATGTTTTAGCCTTTTTAGATTTGCCGAAATATCAATTATCTGAGTATCAAAATGCTAATCCTGGTGCTTATCCGCTGGTAAATCAGTCAGTTCGCCACTTGTTGAGCGATTATTTTAAACCTTACAATCAGGAATTAGAGGAGTATTTGGGGAGAAAATTTGATTGGAAATAAGATAATACGGCGGTTGAAACCGCGTCGATACGAACAAAACCTGCCTCCGCAGGTTGAATAAAAGGTGATTGAAGTTCGGTTATTCTCTTTAGTCTGCGTTCGGCTGATATCGTTTGACAAGATGCGGTTTCAACCGCCGTCTGCTAAAATTAGAACAACTTGTAATGAGGTAATACTAATGCTGACAATCGAGCTAGATACATTACTTAAAGAACAAGCACTCCAACGCCAAGATCCCGAAGAGCGCTACATCACGGATACCGTGAACTGGAAACAATACGAGACACTGCTGGATCGGATTGGAGATGCTGCGGGATATCGAGTTACTTATTTAGATGGAGTTTTAGAAATTATGTCACCTTCTCGCCGCCATCAAAGTCGCAAAACTAGCATTGGAGATCTGCTACTTATTTATTTTGTAGAAGCTGACATTGAATATTTCCCTTTTGGGTCTACAACTCTGCGGCAAGAAGAAAAAAGTGGCGGTACGGAACCGGATGAAGCTTACTGTATTGGCACAGATAAAGAATTTCCCGATTTGGTAATTGAAGTGATTGTTACCAGTGGCAGCATCAATAAACTAGAACTCTACAGAAGGTTGAATGTGCGAGAGGTTTGGTTCTGGCGAAATGAGAGATTTTCGATCTACCATTTGCGAGAAGAGATTCCGGTTGAGTTTGTATCAAACTGCGGTTATGAATTAATCGCAAACAGCGAATTGCTACCGGAACTTGATATCGAGCTGTTGACAGAATGTGTCAAAAATCCTCATCCGCTAGCAGCAGCAAAGGCATGGAGACAGAATTTGAGTTAGCGAAGCTTGCAGAACAGGATCGCCCTAAGGAATGAGAATTAAATAACTTACCATTTTTATTGTTCTTGTGGGATGGGCTATAGAGCCCATCCCACAATTATGTGTAAATTATTTAATTCGCGATCTTAAACAGCAAGTTTTAAATCTGCTCGATCGCCAAGCTGTCGCAAAGACGAGCAACTGACTCGCGCGCGCAGCAGTCCCAACA
>NZ_JADEWV010000448.1 GCF_015207455.1 Microcoleus sp. LEGE 07076 | reverse complement strand
CTTCCTTTTCCCTGTCAAATTCCACCTGTTCAATTTCCACCATTCCCCGCACAGTAGATATCGACTGCTGGAACAAATCTTGACTAGCCATCAAATAATTCAAATCAATTTCAATTTGCCGCTGATATTTACCCTCAGCCAAATCTAGAAACCTCTGCCAAAAATCCAGATTATCGCCTTCCATAGACAAACTTCTAATTCTAGTCAACATATCAGCATAATTTTCAGCATTAGTATCAATCGTATTTCTACCTTCCTGCAAATACCGCACTTGCTGAGCAAAAGCCAACATTTTAGTCCGAACTTCCGCCAGCAAATCCTTCAACTTCTGCAACTTAACTTGTCTATCTTGTTCCCTTTCGATTGCAGCGAATTCCGGCAAATTCTTCTCTAACTCGGCGACAATTTGCTGTGCTTTGCGATAGCTTTTCCGAGCTGCACCATACACAAATAAAATTTTAGCACGATCAAACAGCAGATTTATCAAATAAAGATTAAACGTTGAGGTTACGAATTTCGGAGTTTCAGGATTCTCTTGCAACCATACTAGAATGTGACACCGTTTAGCTGCATCATCTTCGCGGCTGTTATACTCAAAAATCGGACTCCCGAATCATATCCCTGACGCGCGAAACTCTGGTGATGCTTGCTGTTGATTGTGAACAAAAGCTGTAACGCATTCGTCAGCCAGCTTTGGATAAGTATCATAAACTGCTGGTGTGGCGCACAACAATAAAGTTTGTCCCAGCGAAGATTTAATTGCCTTTGGCAACAAACAACCTTGGGGATTTAATTGATTTAATTCCGATACTTTGATTGTCGCATTTCGATAGTAAAATCTGAAGTCTGCTGTGTAACTATCGTGAATTTGCAGGGCATAAATTGAGTTTTCAAATTTTGGCTTATCTGGGTGAATTATTGTCGAACAAATCAGAGTGTTGCCACTATCGGTACTCAGCAATTTGCCATTATTAGGTTGTTCCTGTTCGCCCTGAGATAATACTATTTGTCTCTATCACAAATTAGCTTGTCCCGGAGATATTTTAGTTCGTTGATATTAAATTCTGTGCCAACATTATCTGCTAAGTTTTCCCACAAATTTTGGGCATTTTTGGCTACTGCACCGTAGCCTTCGTCGCCATCATTCCGCAGGTGGAAAGGATAGAGAGTAATGCTGGGATTTTTAATTTGCGGTGGTTCCTGCATAATCGAATCCGGGAAATACAAAAAAACATGATGTTAATTCAATCTTAGTCAACAAAGACGGACTTTGTTTGTGTAGCCGCGATTTCCAAGAGACTGTTGGCGAATTCATGGGGCGTAAAACCCCTGAGTTCTGTAATTCAGTATTTAGGTTCGCTAAGCTGTTGCGGCATTTAAATTTTATGTAAAAAACAATGAGTGGCCCGTTGCTCTGAGCATCACCCTGAATATGCAATGTTTATTTGCGCGACAGCTTATTAGTAGTTAGGAATGAAAATTTAATAACTTAAGCGATTGCTCGTTACCAGGCTCTGCCTGGTAATGCAGATAGGCGAGGCTCTGCCTCCTTCGAGGAAAGCAACTTACAGGAGAGAGGACGGTAGGAGGTGT
>NZ_JADEWV010000152.1 GCF_015207455.1 Microcoleus sp. LEGE 07076 | reverse complement strand
TCTTGCGGAGCCGCACAAGCACCAATCCCCAAAATCAATGCTGCTAAAAATAGCAGCATTAATTTTGGGGATTTGATATGGGAAATTTGGGATTGGAGATTAATCATTGGTAATTGGTAATTGAGAATTGGTAATTGAGAATTGGTAATTGGTAATTGGCTAATTAAAAACACTAAATCAAAAATTAAAAATGTTTTATACTTTATCTAAATTTTTAACTTCTAATTTTTAATGATTCCACTCCTTACCTATTACCCATTCCCCATTCCCCCCCCATTACCTACTTTTCGATAATTTCCTCTGGACGGAGACCTGCGCGCCGATCGGTGTAGGAAACTTCATGGGGGTCGATCGCACCTTTGGGCAAATAAGCGAATTCCCGCATCGGTGTCACCATCGGGTCATCTGTAACCTTGTATGGCAAACGTCCGAGAGCCACGTTATCATAATTCAACTCGTGACGCTCGTAAGCGGCTAACTCGTATTCTTCTGTCATTGACAAACAATTAGTCGGACAATATTCTACGCAGTTACCGCAGAAGATACACACCCCGAAATCTATACTGTAGTGCTTGAGCTGTTTCTTCTTAGTTTCTTTGTTAAATTCCCAATCCACCACAGGCAAATTGATCGGACACACCCGAACGCAGACTTCGCAGGAGATGCACTTGTCAAATTCAAAGTGAATTCTGCCTCTGAAACGTTCCGAAGGAATTAGTTTCTCGTAAGGATACTGCACCGTAATCGGGCGGCGTCTCATGTGGTCAAAAGTAACAGATAGCCCTTGACCGATATACTTAGCAGCTTGAAGAGTTTCTTTGGCGTATTCGCCTACTTGATTGAGGAATTTTAGCATCGTGTTCTCTCTCTGTACTTGAGTTTTTGGTAATTGCTAACTGATAACAGGTAATTTGTTGACAGCTAATTTTTCTTAATTATTGCCTTTTACCTATTATAAATTAACCCCCAAAAGCAAAGGGAAAGGCAAGTTTCAAGGCTGCGGTTAATAGCAAATTGACTAAAGCAACCGGAAGCAAAAACTTCCATCCCAAATTCAGCAATTGGTCGATCCGAACTCGCGGTAGAGTCCAGCGCAGCAGAATTGCCAGAAACAGGAAAAAGTAGGCTTTTAGCATGGTCATTGTAATGCCCAGCAAGCCAGTAATTACCTGCAACCAAGGAGTCGTCTCGCTCAATCCCAGGGCATTGGTGAGGACTCCGACAGGAATCGGGGATTCCCAACCGCCGAGATACAAAACTGCTACTAGCAGGCAAGAAAGCACGAGGTTAACGTAGGAAGCGATGTAGTACAGAGCAAATTTCATGCCCGTGTACTCAGTCTGATATCCTGCTACCAATTCTTCTTCTGCTTCCGGGAGGTCGAAGGGCAACCGTTCGCATTCTGCGAGGGCTGCGATCCAGAAAATTAGGAAACCTGCGGGTTGTCGCCAGACGTTCCAGCCGACGATGCCGTAGCTGGCTTGTTGCTGTACGATGTCGATCGTACTGAGGCTGTTGGACATCATCACCACTGCCAATACTGCCAAAGCTAGAGGAATTTCGTAGCTGAGGGATTGAGCGGCTGCTCTGAGTCCGCCGAGGAGGGCGTATTTGTTGTTAGAAGCATAGCCCGACATCAGCAAGCCGATCGGCTGAATGCTAGAAAGAGCAATCCAGAGAAATATGGCTGTCCCCATGTCGGCGATCAGCATATGCTCTCCGAAGGGCACGATCAAATAGGACAAAAACACTGGAATCACGACAATCACTGGCCCGAGTGTGAACAGCAGCGCGTCAGCTTTTGCCGGTACAATGTCTTCTTTGAATACCAACTTCAGCCCGTCGGCAACGGGTGCTAGCACTCCCAGAGGGCCGATAAATTCCGGGCCGATCCGCTGTTGAGCCGCGGCGGAAATTTTCCGCTCTAGCCAGACGCTTGTCAGTACGCCGAAAACAGCACCGACAATCATCAGCACCATTGGCAATGGTAGCCACAGTAAGTGGGCGATGTCTGCCGATAAGCCCAAATTCGTCAGGGCTTCTACAAAACTTCCTTGTAAGTCAATTCCTGGGTTCATGTTTCCAGATGAATGAGCGATCGCATATATTTTTACACCCATCCTTAGTAGGAGTAGGTTTGGAGATTCGGGTGTTTGTAAAGATTTTTAATGCTTTACCGCCTAATAGTATATCGCCCCACAGCCTCGAAGAACGCACGGATGGGTGAAGTTCTAATTATCTGATCCCCCAAGCTGGCTAATGGGTTGGTAACTTACACGATTTGAGATTTGAGATTGTAGGGTGCGTCATTTGTGGATGTAGCACCAAAAACTCGGGTTTTCTCCGACGGGGTACCTTATACCATTTATAAAAAAGCTTGCTTAACACAAAAATATTGGGCGGAGTGAAACGGGGGGTTGCTTCCACGGGCTTCTCAAAACAACAGGTGCGTCGCTATAAACAAAAATATTGGGCGGGGTGAAACGGAGGGTTGCTTCCACGGGATCTTCAAAACAACAGGTGCGTCGCTATGAGATTGTCGATCTTTTTTGAGGATTGTCGATGTATCCGCACCCTACGGCTACTATGTCAGCGTCGGGTAGTTCACGTTGAATCAAGATTGAATGCCAAACATAAAGGGCTCGCGATTTAAATCGCGAGCCCTTTGAATGTTGTAAAGCGACTTTCAAATGGCTTAAACCATTGATTTTACGTCACTTTTTCGATGGAACTGGGCAGAATCGAACTGCCGTCCAAAATGGGTATTTACCTTCCGATCGTTCACAGGTTTATCCCCTCTGATCCTCGGGGCGGGAACCATCTTTATCCCAAATGGGGGGATTTTCTAGTGATTGCTTTCCCGGCTAGACGACTAGAAACGTTTAGCTAGGGCATCCGTTGGGGGTTGTTATGCTGCTGTTAACGGAGTTAAGCGGCATACACTCTAAACCAAGCTCAAGAAGTTTTTAGGCTACAGCTACGGCTTTGCGAGCGAAAGGAACGATGTTGTTCGCATTTACTATTTTGTTTGAGCCGATATTAGCGAGAGTAGACTCCCTCTCGACCTGCATCACGGAGCAGCTTTCGCCACCCTGTCGAAACCATTACAGCCCCTCGTGCGTTCTTTAATCATAGCCAATATTTTGTGTTGCGTCAAGTCAAGGGATTTGAGATTTTGTTTGATCGTTCGGACTTTAGTCCTCAGATGTTGATGAGGACTAAAGTCCGAACGATCGAACCAATTTTAGGTTTAATGCAAGTTGTCGTCCCAGACACCGATGTAAATTCGATCGCGCTGATTGCGTTCGATCGTACCTTCGAGCGAACCCTTCCTAAATGTAAACCGATTTGTCCGGCGCTGCTGCACATCGCGAAATCCCTGCAAAATCTCCCGGTTAGCGCCGCCCACCATCCCGTTTAAGGCGGTTCGCACTACCAAATCGTCCACCGACGGGGCAAAAGAACCCTCTGTTTGCACTAATTTGTCGGAGTCGCGATCGTAAATGTAGCCGAGAGTAATCCGGTTCGGCAATATTTCGTAAAGTGCGGTGCGAGTATTCGGCCAATAGCCCCGGCCTTGAGAGTCAGTGGGTTCTCCCAATTCTGCTAAAATCTGACTTTCCGGCGTACCAACGGCATATCCGGGGATTGTGGGAGTCCTCCGATTGCTGGTTGCTGGTTGTTCGTTGGGTGGGGGCGATCGATCGGGCGGCAATTCCTTGTCAACAAGTTTTTCTGTTGGTGTGGGTTCGGCAGCCTCTGGAGTTGGAGATAAAGGTGTTGGAGTTGGGGCGGGTGTTGGAGTTTCAGCAGCAGGCGGCGGAGTTTCAGCAGCAGGCGCTGGATTTTCAGCAGCAGGCGCTGGATTTTCAGCAGCAGGCGGCGGAGTTTGTCTGGGAGTCGGAATCGGTGCGGGCGTGGAAGTGGGAATTGGTGCGGGGTTGACGCGCGCGTCTGGATCTGCGGGGGGCGAAGTGCGATCGTCCTTCGCTACAGGTGCCGGTTCCGAAGGTTGTCGGTTGAGGAAAACCCTAGCAACACCGACCAAACCTGCAACTAACAGGGCGATCGCCACCAACCCCAAAATCCACCAAATCTTGCGATTGCTGCCCCCTGAAGGAACCACAGCAGGCGTTGTTCTGATATCTGCAGGCGACTGAGGCCCGTGTCCCGGAATCACCGCCACCGTCGGCCCGGTGTCCGGCGACTGCCCCTGTAGCAGACCCAGCCATTCATCCACGCTAGCAGGGCGATTTTGAGCTTCTACCGTCATCCCCCGCATCACCGCTTGACTGACAGCAGGACTCACGGACGGCTGCAAGTCGCGGGGTGAAGGCATCGGCTGGCTGGTACGGAGAATTGCAGCCACCGGCACTTGTCCTGTCAGCAGAGTATAAAGCGTGGCGGCCAGACCGTAAACATCTGTGGCGGGCGTGTATTTTCCTTGGGCGAAATACTGTTCTGGTGGCGCGTAGCCGTCGGACACCATATTAGTGTGATTTTGGGTTGCACCGTTGGTAAACTCGCGGGCTATGCCGAAATCGATCAGCACTACTTCCTGAGTACCTTGGCGCAGGAGGATGTTTTGCGGTTTGATATCTCGATGCAGCAAACCTTTTTGATGAACTGCCTTCAAAGCAGCGCCAATTTGAGTTATGTAGGAAATTGCCAGTTGTTCTGGAAGCGGTCGATTTGGCAAGACTACATCACCCAAATCCTGACCGGCTATGTAGTCCATCACCATGTACGGTTGCCCATCTTCCACAAAGAAGTCGCTGACGCGGACGATATTCGGATGGACGCAGGAAGCCAACCGCCTCGCTTCGTCTTGAAACTTGCGATCGAACTCAGCAAAATTGGGTTGCTGGCGTAGAGATTCGTTGAGGGTTTTAATGACTACAGGCTGTCCTAAATAGCGGTGATTTGCCCTGAAGGTAATTCCAAAGCCGCCCCGTCCCAATTCTTGTTCGAGGGTGTATTTTCCGCCTTGTAAGCTTTTGCCGATTAGCGCATCCATAGTTTCGGGCGATCGCGTACCAGATAATATCGCTGATTATGGCACGTAT
Source organism: Microcoleus sp. LEGE 07076 (assembly GCF_015207455.1). Classification (GTDB taxonomy): domain Bacteria; phylum Cyanobacteriota; class Cyanobacteriia; order Cyanobacteriales; family Microcoleaceae; genus Microcoleus. Next base: position 9,417 of record NZ_JADEWV010000152.1, on the reverse strand, counting down.
GGTCGGTCAAGTGAACTGTCAATCAGGCGATCGAGAAGTGCGATCGGCTCTAAATAGCAGGTTTGCTTCTGGCTGACGTTGATACTTTTCTCTGGAATCACACCAGATGTGAGTGTATCCGATGCTCTTCTGGGGGCGCTGAAATATCTGGATGTTTTCTGCCATCATCATTCAAATCCATCCTGGTTTCAATTTTCAATTAATACTTTTGCGATTTTTTCTAACAGAGATGACTGACTGTTTTCACCGACTTTTAAAATATTTTGAGTGAGCGTACTAAAATGTAAAGCTGTAATGGGATGATCGCTCAGGTCAGATGTGGCCATTGACTCTTTGTAATCTCTTTTTCCAATCAAATGATAGACTCTAAACCCTTTTTGAATCGAGCCTCCGACACTTTGTGCGGGAGGAACATAATACTGAATAAATGTTTCGTTCTTTAAATCCAAACTTATCATATTTTGGATTCTATTGATAGGTTGAATCTCGCTGTTGTAATGGGATACCAAAGGTAACAATCTACTACTGCTTTCACCTTTGTTTTTGCGGTCTATTGTTAATTCTCGGCTTTCCATATCTTCAAGAATACCAACACGTCCAATTAATGTTGGCGTATAAAAATCATCTGTATAACAATTAATATACAGCTTCTCTGATTCATCTACCAAATATTTTTGATCGTTAATTAATTTTTCTGACTTATTTTTTCGCCTTCTTAAAAATTGGAATTTAGCTTCTATTTGTTTCAAATCGCGCATCACATTTTTTATGTATATGCAACCATTTTGATACAGAAATTCTACCGCAACTGCTTTAGCTTCCTTGTTTTTAGGGCTGCGTACATAAATACTAAAAAATCGTTTTTCAGGAAATGATTGAGGAGTAATAGGCAAGCCCAAGTTATCGTTTAAAATACTCTGCGCGATCCAGTTCTTAATTCCCAACTCAATCAAGACTTTCTGAAATTCAGGGGAAATCTTTATCTTGTATCGTTCGCAGAAACTTTCCCATTGTTTGCTATCTGCTTGTTCTTTTAGATAACAAAAAATAGAACCCTCTACATCCAATATTTTCCCTTCTGTAAAATCTTGCGTCTCCTTCTGTAGACTATCTCGATCTCGATCAATTTTCCAATTTGTATAATTAAAAACCGCAAAATTAGTTTTCTCATCTCCCACAGCACGAAATTCTGGTATATTTATCCCCTGCGTGCTAAAAAACTGTCCCGTCTCCAAATAGTTAAATCTTTTCTTTAACTGTGAATAGAAATCTACTTGCGATTGATTATCTATTGTTGTTGATGGATACCACAGATTGTCTTTTGCTTGATAAGCCATCGAACCCGCTTCTTCCTCCAAAAGTTTATTGAAAACCAAATAGTTTTTTTCCGGTTCAAGTTGAATATCTGACCATTTAATAGATTCCGTAATTCTCCAGCAAACCCCGTCCTCACCTTCAGATTCTACTTTTTCATAGGTACTAACAGTTTTTCCATCCTTGTAAAATGCGATCGTAGATACCCCTTGATGTTTCAGAAAATGTTGCAAAAATTGTTGGTCAGATTCAGTCAGATCGACTCCAGTATTGTTAATAATCTCTAATGATTCTACAGATTCTATGTTTTTGATGAAAGGGTTTTCTAAGTAGTGATCGGCTTGAAAATCAAGAGATTTAAATTTAATCTGGCACTCACTTAAAAAACCCTCAAGTTTTGTCATGAGGTTTTGGTAATGATAAAGCTGAGTCTTTTTGAACTTATTATAATTTTTAGGATCTGTATCAAATTGCATAAAATAAATATCATTTTTTGCGCGAGAATCGAGATCGCGATCGAAGTAGTAGTTCTTATTTTTGAATACCAACAACTCTCCTAAATTATCAGCATCTACAGTCTTGTAATCTTTTTTATCTTTGGGCAATAAGAATTTTCGTCTTTTTCTAGACAATGTTAATGTTAGTACATTATATGGATTGTATTTGATTAACAAATTCTGTCCCCATACAAAAAGAGCGTCTTTCGATTTGCCCAGAGTCGTGGAATGAAGTAACAGTAATTCTTCAAAACCATTTATTGTTTCAACGGATAAGCCTTGAGACAGAATATAAAACTTGAAAATGAGGTTGAAAATTCTTTCTCGATTGCTAGAATTGTCTGTAAATAACTTTTGCCATCCAGAATGAGTTTTATTAGGGGATAAAAAGAATACATATTTTTTGCCCTCCGTATATGATAGGAAGTATTGAATGTCTGATTTTTCCCATTTTTCCCCCTGTGCAGCAAGCCGTTTTTGGACTTCTTCTTTAATGTATTTATGCTGCTTTTTATAATATGTAGCCCGTGATTCCTCATTATTTTCAGAATCTTTATCTTCAGGAAGCGGATATGGAAGTGGAAAAGATTCTATCCCTTTTCCCATTTTAAATAGATACTGAAACAGTTTTTCGGCAAGTTCTTGTGGCTTTTGTAATATTTCTATTTGGTTGGTTCGCGATATATCTGACAATGCTGCTGTTTTATTGTTCATTTTATTTCTCATTGTAAAACAAAAATTTTTTGAGGATATTGGATTCTACTGGACAATTGCGATCGTCAAAGAAAATCAAATTTCCAGAAAATAGCGTGGGTGAGTGTTGTTGATTTTTTTCTTGGGCGGCGTGCAAGTTAAGAAGTAACCCCCTTGCGGTGCTAAATTCTGGATAGTCTGAAACAATCGCCTTCAGCTTGTTTTCGGTTTTATCCAGCGTCTTTTTGGACAGGCGATTTCCCGAAGCCTCGCTCCAAGCTTTAACATCAATACAAAATAGCGTATTCTCCTTGACATAGTACAAATCAAACAGCTCGTATAGTTTACAATATTTTTTGAAATCTCGCAATTCCTCAAAACGATAGATGGATTTTATGGCTTTCCAGTCTTTACCTTCTTTGAAAACTTCATCTTTAATCCAGCGTTCCACAAAATTTTCAGCCAGTGAGGGATACAACACATCGTAGAAGAAATTCCGACGCGGAATATAAGTATTAAAAACTTCAGGTTGTGGCATCAACTTGTTGTACAGTCTGTAGATTGAATCAGTCGAAGGATCTAAGGAGCTAATTTCATTACCTTCTAAGTCATAGCCTCGATCGCTGATTTTTAGAGAGTCAGGATATAACCGGTTCTGGTAAGGATAGATTTTTTCCCCATTGATGCTATCGCTGATAATCCAGAATTTTTGGCCTCTTTCTTCCTCGGAAGCTAAATATGGAGTAAATTCAACTTGTTCTGGTTTGTGATAGAATAATGACTCAATAAAATCAGCAGGAAATAGCCCTGAATCTCGCAACTTTTCGAGATACTTGGCTGGGTCTTTGAAAACAATTGGATCGCGCAACGCATTCCACGCTTTTGTGATGTCAAAAGTATGTTTATTAAGATGAAAGCGATCGATTTCCTCCAACATTTGTGTTCTAAACGCTTGAAAAGCCAGAGTGGCATCAATCTCATCAATAACATGATCGTCATAATCCTTAATCGATCGTTTTTTCTCTTCTTCTCGAACACTTAAATAAACTTTGTGGTTGTTAACAGAAAATTTCCGAATTTCATCCTTTTCTTCCCGTTCCAGGTATCTGTAAAAATTCACTAAATTTTTTCTGGTTTCTTCATTAACAAATATTTTTGCCACTTGGTTGGGAAAATCGCGTCTCTCAGATCTGCCGATCGCCTGCAAAACTTGTTTCCCTAATAAAATCTGGTGTTGCTGCTGTCGAAATTCTCCAGCTTCTGGTCGGCTGAGATACTGGTTGAAATCTTTGATTTCAATATTAGACTCTCCCAAGTTTACAATACTTTTCATCAAGGCAAAATGGTAAAGCGTCATAGATAATCCAGAATCTTTTGATTTGTTAAGCGGTGGGCCCATTACTGTATAGTAACTGTCCATTAACAACACTAAAGAGTCGAAATCTTTTTCATAGCCGTTAGGGTTTTTGATAATAGTATTCAATCCTTTAGAAGCGGATTGATAAGCCGATATAAAGAAGATTTTCTCCCCTTCTTTTTCAACCAGCTCATTCAAATACGTGTTATCAGCTTTTTTCTCGCAGTAAAGACTGTTGAATGATGCCTCGTACAAAATTATTTTAATCTGAATATTACTCTGATATTCCTTATGCTTCACTTCCACATAATATATATTTGGATGCTCTGATGACACCTCAAATATAAAGTTAGCATGATTGAGTATATTGCAATGTTGAATAAGCTTTTTAATCCAGCGTAGAGTTTGAGTAAAAGCAATTGTTTCTTTAATTGAGTCATCCTCAAACAGGTAAAACAAGAAACGAATAAACTTTTGAAGTTCTTGGATTTTGTAAATTCCCAGCCAATTCCCACCCTGTTTGAGATCGTCGATAAAACTTTTTAAAATAGTTTCTTCAAATCGTTCCACAACTTTTTGAGTTTCGTTATTTGGGAAAGACAATAAATTCTCACTGAAAAACTTTACTGTCATCTGTCGCTGGCCCTCACGACTATCTCTGATGTCTTCGCAAAGTGATACTTCTTCCTCGCTCATTTCCTTAAAGGAACTTTCACCGGATTCACTAGCATTACGCAATTTATCTTTGAAATACTGCATATCATAACTCGTGCTTAAATCTCCTAAAATTCCTCCTGTTGCTGAAATTAAAAAAATCACATTACTATTATTGCATAACATGGAATTTATCTTGAATTCAGGCGAAGTCAATATAGCCGTACTACCAATAGAAACTTCTCTAAGGGCGCGATCTATCAGATTGTTTTTAGGATTTTGATAACGAGAAATTTCTTTAATATTTACGATGGACTTATAACTTTCATAGACATAAGCAGTGTTTAAGTATTTTAGCAGTTGATTTTGCGAGGGGCTTTCTTCACTTGCCTTTTGGACTTTAGCTATTTGTTTCGACCAAATTTCTAAAGAACGGGATTGAGAATCTTCAGCATCTAAGACGTTAGCTAGAAAATCTTTGATGGTTTTGATTTGCGATCGCACAGCGAGAATGGCATAAATTAACTCTGCTACAGAGGTATTATCTGCAACTTTTTCCTCGGCGATTTGGACGTGCCCGCCAGAAGGTTTGGTTAAAAACAATTTTTGCAGAGGTTCGAGGTTGTAGATGTATAGGTTGTTGTATGCAAAAATGTTCATTAAATCATCACAGATTTTATTGTAAAGCTTTTGAGGAATCAACAAACTTCTATTATTCTCAAATTTTGAAATAACTCTGGATAACATTTCAAAATCCACCATAATGGGATTTTGTTCATCATTATTATCAAAAATTCTAACAATTTCTTCCATTGATTCGTCAAGCCCCTTTTGAATTTTTACTATTTGTTGTAAAAAATTAATAGAGTTTCCCTCCTCAACAGTCAGTCTTTGATATGTGCGGGCGAATTTTTGCAAATTTTCTTCTAGAGCTTTGTCTTTTTCCAAGTGTTCTTGAAATTCGTAAAAAGCGCCCTTATTCTTATCTACAAAATTTAAAAAATCTCTGTTTTCATTATTTTGAGTTGAAAACAGCATAGAAAATTCTCTATTGATAGATGACAGCGCATTATTGATTGCCAGTTTTTCAGGAGAGATGATATCAATCTTCTCCTCTAGCATAATTTGGTAGCCATCTTCCTGCTCATCCAAGGCAAGGATAAACTTTCGGGAGTTGTCTGTATGCTCAATAACGTATTTATCAAGATGACTGCTTTTCTTTACCCATTTTGTACCGTTGTGGATAAAGTACGGAATAGCCGTTTCAAATTTTTTATAAGTGAGCATCAAAATTCCAGATTTTTTTTGCAGAAGGTGGAGGGGGAAAAATATTTTAATTAATTCTAAACATTCATCAGGACAATTTTTTTGGTCTAATTCACATTTGATGAAAAATTCTAAAAAGCTTTCAATTAAATTATTCAGTTCCCGTGTTGCTCTCGTAATTTCAGAATCATTAAAATCCTCATCTCCAAAACCTGTGTTTTTTACATATTCAAGGCGTTTAATTACATCTTTTACTTTCTCAAGGTTTCGTTTATTTCCTTGAACCGTTTCAGCAGGACATACTTTTTTATCGATCTTCCAAATATTTTTGTTTTTGAGAATTGAAGATATCAATTCCTGGTATAATTTGATATACTCATCCGTCATTTTCATTTTTAAAGAATTTATTTTATAGATGGGAATATCTGGGTATTGGCTCTCAACTGAAGTGGGAACACATAAGTGTTCTCTCAATGGCGCAACATATATACCGATTATTTGAATATTTGAATGTTCTTCTATGGTTTTATAAATTGCTTGAAACAATTGGTGAGTTTTTCCTGAACCCGTACCATAATTGATAAGTTTTAGTTGGGGACGGTTTTCTTTGAAACTATCTTCAATAGTTGCAAGGTAGGAATTAATAATTTTGCAACGAACTGATTCTAACTGCTGATTAAGATCGTCTGTTTGCTTTTGCATTATGTGTTATCACCTTATCTAGAGTAAATACATATCGTGGGATAGTCTTCTCCTTGACTGATACCCATAGTAGCACCTGAACTCTTGTGCGTTGTCTCGTAAATTGCTATAGACGAGTTTTTTGGCATCTTTCTGTGCCTGTTTGGCGTATACCAGATCCCAATTCACCACTCCAAATGCCGATCGCACTCTACAATCGGCGTTGCCAGTCCTTCCCGAATCGATTCCCGCATCCCGGGCACTGAGAGAAGATACAATGTTTCCTGCACAGATGCCCAGTCAGATTCAGATAATAAGACTGCATTGCTAGTCTGTCCTGCAATCACGATCGGTTGATGCGACTCACTTACTGAATCGATCAACTGTTGCAACTGCTTTTGAGCTTCCTTGATTGGGATCATAATCTTCCACTCGTCTAAATACGCTTTTCTAGATGTTGGCTGGCTGTAGACACTCTCTTAATTATGAGCGATCGTTCCCCTTACTGACTTCTATCTCCCTTTTATTTTAAGGGAGTGTCAAGACTTCTATTTTTTTCTGTGTGTCGGGGTGCACCTGAATATTCAATTGCTCAATTTGTTCTTGCAGATAACCATCTGAAATGATTGCCTCGTCCCATTCTTGCGAATAGTAAATCAAGCTCTCACCCCAAAAGTCCTGAACTATACTATCTAAAACTTCCAAAGCAAATTTTAAGGTCTCTGTGGAAGCTTCGCAATCAGGATCTGGCGAAAAATGGACAATGGTGTTTCGCAGCTCGCCAAATTTTAGATATCTATCTAATTCCTTGATTCTATAACCAGTTGCCGCCCAAAGAACTTCAGGTAACTCTGAATACATTAAAGTTCGACCGTACTTAAAGAGTTCCTTGATACTCAATACATCCTTAGTAGTATTTGATTTAGGGTAGGACTTGAAGATTAAAAGCGGATGCTCTTCAGCAATGCGTGCCTTAATAAGTATTTCTGCTCCATGTGCTGCATGAACTACCGACAATATATGAGAAAAAGGCTTCGTTATCTCGCTAAACGTTGCATCATAAATAGCTCTCCCAAGAATATGAAGCCCAAATTCTTTCATGTGCTGTGATACTTGCTTTGTCTCAGGATTCATCTAATCTACTCCGTAACGCTAGTTAACTCACGATCACCGATCGACATCTTGAGCCGCCATCATTGCATTGATGTGGGTAAAGATGCGATCTAATTCCCCAATAGCGTCGAGTTCCGCTGCCTCTTCTGCCATTAGTTGGTCTGCCTTCTTCTTCTCTAACAATTGTTCCATGCGCTGTTGCAGCGATTCACTAAATTTGAACAACTTCCAGCGATCGACCTTTTCAATGCAAATCTCATGGATTAACGAGGAGGGTTTGTTGAGAATTGAAACCATTATAGGCTCCGAGCTTCGGGTTTTAGGTATTGAGTAAATTATAGCTTTTACAGTCCTAGACGCACCATCGACAGATGCACGAGCAACCACGGGGGATTGCCCTGCAAAATATTATATAAATCGGCTCACCGCACTCGCATTAAAATACACTATCGAAATGCTGTTCTCGGAACCCTGGCGAGTTGGTAAGCGCCCCGACTGTCCAACAATTGATATTGATTTGGCTGCAACCCCAATTGCACAAATTTTTCTGGATATCCCAGCAACAAAATAGAGGGAGAAGTGGGGTTTTTAGAGTCCTTAAGGTAGTCGATCGCCCCTCTGAGAGATCGGTAGTAAGTCACGGGTTTTTCGGTATAAAAAACCAGACTCGGTTTCCAGAAACCAACCATAATAAACTCTTCCCCCGGCAGTTTTTGTTGCACAACAACCTGCGCCAACTGTCTTAGAGGTAACTGGCGGTTGATATCAACTAAATTGTAGGCGGGAGTCAGACCAAAGATGATAAATGCTACTAAGCCGATGAAGTTGGCAACCAAAATCCAGCGCTGTTGCCGCTTCCAGAGCAAAAGTGCGATCGCCACCGCAGCAGTTATCCAAATCGCACCGCCCACAATCAGCAATCCCGACTGCTGAAGTGCTTGCGGAAAATTGGGCATTGCCGGATCGTCTCCCAGCCAGTTGTAGCAGTAGAAAGTTGCTCCGGCTATAATTAGTAAAAATACGACATTGAAAATGTATGTGACTAACAGCCCTCGCGGTAAAGAATTCGGTTTTTTTTCTAACTTTCCAGGCCTGTTTTTGGGCTCGTTACCTGCAATAATATCGCTCCACAGCAGCGTCACCAAAATGGCAGCGGCGGGCAGTAATGGCAATACGTAACTGGGTAATTTGGTGACGGCGATCGTGAAAAAGCCAAAGATACAGCCGAACCAAAATAGGGCAAATAAACTTAATTGATCTCTGCGCGGTTGACGGCGCCAGTAGCTGCGCTGCCAAAAACGGGTACGCGCGATCGCCACCGGCAAATAAATCGACCAAGGTGCAAAACCAAGCAGCACTACAAAAAAGTAAAAATACCAAGGCGCTGAATGCTTGTTGACTACTCCAGTAAAACGCTGGAAATTGTGATAGCCGAAAAAACTGTCAATATAAGTTTGACCGTTGTCTAATATAACGAGAATAAACCAAGGCAGGGCGATCGCCAGAATAATCAAAATTCCAGACACCGGACGCATTTCCCGCCAAAGTTGCCGAAAATTTCCCAAATACAGCGCGAAGCTACCAATAATCAGCGCTGGAACGACAATTCCCACAGGCCCTTTAGCCAGAATTGCTAAGGCAATTAGTACGTAACAAGTTAGATACCATTTATTGGGAAATCGCGATGCAGAAACTGTGGCAAATTCTGCTTTTTCTGTTTTTTCTTCTAGGGTGTAACCGAGAAAAAATGCCAGAAGTGCCGAACACATACAGCCGACTAACAGCATATCTGAAACGCCAGTCCGCCCCCAGGCAATAGTTTGGGGATTTAATGCTATTAGG
>NZ_JADEWV010000151.1 GCF_015207455.1 Microcoleus sp. LEGE 07076 | reverse complement strand
TTTTTGTTCGTGTTTGGCGATCGAATGCTGTAAGTAAATCTTCAATGCCTTGATCGACTGACCGCACACTACTGCAAGTATATTTACTGTAGTATTTTACTACTTTATACTGAGTGGTAAAATTAAATTATTGTGCGGTGGAACACTGTCAGAGGCAATCGCTGGTGGGGCTTTTTCTAAAGTTTACAAAAACAATCACATATTTAAAGATTTCGTAAAGCTGCTGTCTGCATCACCTGAGTGTAAGGAAGAGATGACGTAGAATACAGGCATGAAGGGGGAAATATGCGATCGAGAATACCAGCAAAAAATATAGTTGAATATAAATAGAGATCGAGTTATAAACAAAACAGTAGAGCTGATTTTACTGTTTGTAAAATAACAGCATTAAAATTCAAGCAATTTTTTCCCCATGCAATTTAAGTTATTTAGGTGATGATTTCTACCGCAGACCCGACTGTATCCGTGATTGTCCCAGTCCACAACGGGGGTTCTTACTTCCGCACGTGTTTGTCAAAACTGGCTCAAGCTGTACCGAGACCGATCGAGATTATTGTTGTAGCAGATGGCGAAAGCGATGGTTCTTGGCTTCTGGCTAAGGAATTTGGGGCAAAATTAATTAGAATTCCTGAATGCGGCGGCCCAGCCCGAGCGAGAAATTTGGGAGCGCAAGCTGCGAAGGGAGATATTCTGTTTTTTGTGGATGCTGATGTGGCTGTTTGTCCTGAAGCAGTGGGTTATGCGATATCGGTGTTCAAAAATAATCCCTACTTAGCTGCTTTCATCGGTTCCTACGACGATGCTCCTGGAGATCCCGATTTTCTGTCGCAGTACAGGAATCTGCTGCACCATTACGTGCATCAAACGGCTAGTGAAGAAGCTTCGACTTTTTGGGGCGCTTGCGGAGTGATTCGCCGAGAAATTTTTTTGCAGATGGGTGGGTTTAATGAAAGTTACCGCCAAGCTTCGATCGAGGATATTGAACTCGGCTACCGTTTGAAACAGGCCGGTTATAAAATTCGGCTGTGCAAAACGTTGCAGGTGAAGCACTTAAAGCGCTGGGAAGCGATGGGGATGGTGAAAGCTGATTTTTTTTACCGAGCGCTGCCTTGGACAGAACTGATTTGGCGCGATCGGCAATTGAATAACGACCTCAACTTGCAAGTGTCGAACCGCATCAGCGTGATTTTAACTTATGCAGTGCTGCTTCTGGTTTTGGGGACGTGCTGGTCGCTGAGCTGCTTGGTAGCTGCTGGCGTGGTGGCTGTGCCGCTGGTAGCAATTAATGCAGGGGTTTATCGATTTTTTCAGCAAAAACACGGTATCGTATTTGCCCTGAAAACAATTCCCTGGCACTGGCTTTTCTATTTTTACAGCGGACTGGCATTTGCGATCGGCACCGCTCGGCACTTGTCCCAAAAAAAGCCCTTGACTGGCAAAGTTAGCTTGCCGGTATCGCTGAATAAATCAAGGCAAATTGTCCTTCAACATCAGATCGATCGATAGTTTCTCAGGGTATGCACGGGTGCATATATCTACTTTAGAAGTTATAAATAATTGTATAGTTCGAGAAATAAGCTGGAGGTAGGCTGAGTGAAACATTATCCGGTTGCGATCGTCGGTGCTGGACCAGCAGGTTTGACGGCGGCCTACGAGCTAGTCAAGCAAGGGATCGTCCCTGTTGTACTGGAAAAAGGTGATAAAGTTGGGGGAATAGCTCGCACAGAAACCTACAAAGGCTACCGTTTTGACATTGGCGGCCACCGGTTTTATACTAAAGTTGCAGCCGTGCAGCAGTTGTGGCAAGAGGTACTGGGAAATGAGTTTATTAAAGTGCCTCGATTGTCCAGAATTTTTTATCGAGGTAAATTTTTTAACTATCCGATCAGTGCCTTCAATACTCTGTTTAATTTGGGGATAATTGAGAGTGCACTGATTGTCTTGAGCTATCTGAAAGTTAGAATTTGGCCACTTAGGGAAGAAAAAACTTTTGAACAGTGGGTGATCAATCGTTTTGGCGAACGCTTGTATAAAACATTTTTTAAGACTTACACTGAAAAAGTTTGGGGAATTCCTTGTTCGGAAATTCAAGCAGATTGGGCGGCACAGCGAATTAAGGGGTTGTCGCTGACGACAGCAATTATTAATGCTTTGTTTGGTAGCAACGATACGAAAACATTAATCAAAGAGTTTGATTATCCGGCTTTGGGGCCGGGGATGATGTGGGAAAAGTTCGCGGAAGCTGTCGAAAGTAAAGAGGGTAAAGTTTATCTGGATACTAAGGTGATTAGCTTTGAGCGTGAAGGTAATAAGATTAAAAGTATTACTGCTGAACAAAATGGAGAGTTAGTGCAGTATTCGGCGGATCATTTTATTACGAGTATGCCGATATCGGCGCTGGTAGCACGGATGAAACCGCAGCCGCCTGAAGAAGTGTTGCACGCGGCGCGATCGCTCAAATATCGAGATTTTTTGATTGTAGCGCTGATTGTCGATCGCAAAGACTTATTTCCCGACAACTGGATCTATATTCACTCTCCCGAAGTTAAGGTGGGACGAATTCAAAACTTTAAGAATTGGAGTGCTGCTTTAGTTCCTGACGCTAGCAAAAGTTGTTTGGGAATGGAATATTTTTGTAGTGTAGGCGACGATATTTGGGAAATGTCGGACGCTGAACTTGTGGAATTAGCAACTCGCGAGTTGGTTGGTTTGGGGTTAGCAACAACTGCTGATGTGGAAGATGGAGTTGTCATACGGCAGCACAAAGCTTATCCGGTTTATGATGGCGAATATCGCGGGCATTTGCGGGTACTTGAAGATTTTTTGAAGGGAATTGAGAATTTGCAGACGATCGGGCGAAATGGTATGCACCGATACAACAACCAAGACCATTCTATGCTGACGGGGATGCTGGCAGTGAGAAATATTCTGGGGGAAAAGCACGATTTGTGGGATGTGAATACTGAGCGATCGTACTATGAAGATTTTAGTGTCGATCGCTCAAAAGAAAATAAAGATGCGTCTTTAATTTCGCAGTCTAGTTGATTTTTGGGAAATATGGCGCTGGCACATTTTTTGTTTGTATCCGACTGGTCAACACTTTCTAACCGGGACATTCCGGGAATTTTTGACCAGTCGGATACAAACCGATCTCGCCCCAGACTTAGACTCAGATTTTGATTCAGACACCGACTCCAAGCACCAAATTCTGGCGGATCTGAAAACCTCCCTCCAGCAAGCCAAAGCGGGACAAACTTTCCCCATCGAGGAACTCTGAAACGGCATCAATGTCCGATCTGCCAGTTCAACCCAAATTCACCGGACTCTTCAAACGTCGCCTCAAAGGAGTCAGTCAAAAGTATCGCCAAATTCCCACCGATGTTCAGCCCGCGATCGATCGGATGATCGAAGGAAACTTCATCGGAAACCAGATTACAGGCATCCAATAGACCGTTTACAAAGTCCGGGCTAAAAACAGTGATGCCCAAGTTGGTAAGAGCGGTGGTTATCGTTTGATTTATCAAGTTGAATCACCGACTCAGGTTGTTTGACACCTGATTTACTCGAAATCAGAACAAGCAAAAGTCTGGGCTGAGGAAATCCCAAGTGCGATCGCACTTGGGCCAAGCACACCAAGGCGATTGACAGTTGACACAAATTTTTAAAACTTGTGCTAACTCTTGACTTACAGACTTACACAGTGAAAATATGCTAAGACGCAAGCAACAAACAAACCAACCTATGAACTTTTCCCAGAAGTTTGGGGGCAAAAGTGCCACACCCTCAACAACCAACTCAACACAGAATCTCGGCGCCGCAGGATTGCGGAAATTACTTTATGCCGCCGGCATAGCCTCTCTGTGCGCTAGCTGCCAAAATCCTCAAACACCAAGCGCCACAACTCCCGGAGCCAGTCCCGGAGCCTCTCCCGTCGCCGTTAGCAACCCCGGAGACCCCAATACTGTCAAAATTGTCTCCATGCTCCCCATGACAGGCAGCGCCTTGGGTCAATCTCAAACAATGGTCAACGGCATCAAACAAGCACTCGCCGAAACCGACTCCAAAGCCTGCGACGGCAAAATCAAAATCGAATACGAAGTGCTCGATGACGCCACCGCCGCCGCCGGCAAATGGGACCCGTCCCAAGTAACGTCCAACTCTAATAAAATCGTCGCTGACGGTTCGGTAGTTGCCGCGATCGGTCACTACAACTCCGGTGCTGCTAAACTTTCCATTCCCGTGCTCAACCAAGCTAACGTCGTGATGATCAGTCCGGCGAACACTTATCCGGGACTGACTAAACCGGGAACGGGCGAACCCAAAGAACCCAACGTTTATTATCCTGCAGGCACTCGCAATTTCACCCGCGTTGTCCCTGCTGATGACCTTCAAGGAGCTGTGGCTGGGAACTGGGCAAAATCTTTAGGAGTGCAAAAAGTTTTCATTCTCGACGACCAAGAACTTTACGGCAAAGGTATCGCTGAGGTTTTTGAAGCAACGGCTAAAAAGTTGGGAATTCAAGTCCTGGGCCGGGAGGGAATTGATATTAAAGCTAGCGACTACAAGGCGTTAATGAATAAAATCAAAGCTTTAAATCCAGACATGATTTACTTCGGCGGCACTACTCAGAGCAATGCCGGACAAATAATTAAAGACATGAGAAATGTCGGGATGGCCGCTGATGCAGTTAAGTTTATGGGGCCCGACGGCATTAAAGATCAAGCTTTAATTGATGCCGGAGGCAAAGATGCCGAAGGTGTTTATGCTACTTTTGGCGGCTTGCCTCCTAAAGAATTAACTGGTGAGGGCGCTAAGTGGTATCAAAGTTACAAGGCAAAATATAATGCTGAACCGGAAGCTTATGCAGCTTATGCCTACGAATCTGCTAAAGTGGCGATCGGCGCAATTAATAAGGTTTGCAAAAATGACCGCGCTGCAATCCGCGATGCTGTCTTGGCAACTAAGGATTTTAACGGGGTACTCGGCACTTGGAGTTTTGACGCTAATGGCGACACGAGTTTGACTACAATGTCAGGAAATGTTGTTAAAGATGGTAAGTGGGAGTTTGTGAGCGCGCTCAAAACGGAATAATTAGTCATTAGTCATTAGTCATTAGTCATTAGTCATCAGTCATTAGTGGTTTTAACTGGTTCCCAGGCTCTGCTTGGGAACTGATATCTAGAGGCTCTGCCTCACTTTGATACTAGAAAATCGCCTCGATTTTCTAGTATCAAAAATTGGAGGTAGAGTCTCCGAATCCGCGTTTCTAATATCTGCCTAGAAACAGGTAGAATGAACGATCTTAATGCCCAATTACGAATAATTATGAAAAACTGGAAAAGGATTCTTTTATATCTAGGTGTAGCTTATATAGTTTTGTTGTTGGGGCCGATCGCCGGATTTGACTTGCCCAAAATTGTTGGTGAAATAGCTAGCAGTCCTGAAGTTTTGATTCAACAATTATTAGTAGGTTTGGTTAACGGCGCGCTGATTGCGATTATTGCTTTGGGTTATACGATGGTTTACGGCATTATTGAATTAATCAATTTTGCTCACGGCGATTTGTATATGTTGGGCGCTTTTGCTTCCCTAACTGTGTTCGGGGCTTTTGGTATTGAAGACGGTGCACCTTTGGCTGTTGCGATACCGGTGATGTTAGTTGCTTTAATTGTATGTTCGGCGTTTTGTGCTGGACTGAATATTGTTGTGGAAAAGTACGCTTATCGACCTTTGCGAAATGCTCCGCGTTTGGCTCCTTTAATTTCGGCGATCGGGGTTTCGTTTATTTTCCAAAATATGGGATTATTTTGGGGAGGATTGAAAGCTTTTATTCCGGTTATGGGTTCTAATTCGGCTGCTCCGAAAAGCTTTCCTGATTTGTTGCCGCGAGTTGATATTCTCAAAGCTTTGGGAATTGAAACCAGTATTGTGTTTACAACTAAGGATTTAGTTGTGTTGGTAGTGGCTGTAGTATTGATGGTTTTGCTTCATGTGTTTGTGCAGTACACTCGTCTGGGAAAGGCGATGCGGGCTACTGCTCAAAGCCGCGATGCTGCTAAGATTATGGGGATTAATGTCGATCAGATTATTGCTCTGACTTTTTTGATTGGTGGGGCTTTGGCTGGTTCGGCGGGGATTTTGGTGGGCTTGTACAATAATACGATCGTGTTTACGATGGGTTTTACGGCTGGTTTGAGGGCTTTTACGGCGGCGGTTTTGGGGGGGATTGGCAATATTGTGGGGGCGATGTTAGGAGGGGTTTTGATTGGACTGCTGTCGTCTTTGAGCGATCAGTATTTGTCGAGCCGCTGGACTAATGCTTGGGTGTTTGGGGTTTTGGTGGTGATTTTGGCTTTTCGGCCTGGGGGTTTGTTGGGCGAGAATGTTCAGGAGAAGGTTTGAAGGTGCAGGGTTGAAATAATCGCAAAAGACATTTATCATTATAATGTAAGGACTGTTTTAGAAAAGGATGGGTGGATAATTACAGACGCTCCTCTGACTCTGCAATTTGGTTCGCGCGGTGTGTTTGTGGATTTGGGAGCTAAAAAACTACTAGCAGCCGAGCGCGAGGGACAAAAAATTGCAGTCGAAATCAAAAGTTTTGTTGGCAAGTCTCCAGTCAAAGATTGGGAAAATGCGATCGGACAATTTACTTTGTACTTGAAAATTCTATCTAAAAGAGAGCCAGATCGCACCCTATATCTAGCAATTACCGAAGAAATTTATGCGAGTTTTTTTGCTGAAGATATCGTGCAGGTTGTACTGGAAGATGGAGTAATAAAAATCATCGTTATCGATCCTATTCAGGAGGTTGTTACCAGATGGATAAACTAGACGAATACCGCGAATTAATTGTTAAAATCTTGTCGTATTATGCCAGCATACCCTACACATACGCCGAGATTAATAACAAAGTCATTGTAAGCGAAGACCGAAATGAGTTTTTATTAATGACTGAAGGCTGGGAGGGGCACAAGCGACTCCACTATTGCCTCATTCACGTTGAAATTCGCAACGGTAAACTCTGGATTCATTATGACGGTATGGAAGACGGTATTACTGATGAATTACTGGAGGGTGGTGTTCCTGAAAACTGCATTGTCTTGGCGTTTCATTCGCCGGAAGTACGCAAACATACGGGATTTGCGATCGCCTAAAAAGTGCGATCGCGATCGAATTAAATATTCCCTGGTTTCACCCGGCCAAAAACTTTAACTGGCTAATAGGCTCTGCTTGGTAACGAGTAATAACTGCCTTAGAAAAAGATTGGTAGATAATTAAATTCGATCGCTACTTCCCTTCTAATCTTTCATAGATAACATCGGTACGCATCGCGTACTTCGTACCAGTTCTGACTGTACATCCTTCGTGCGTGAGTTTGTGTTGGAAAATCACAGTCATACCAGTTTTGGGGACTACGGTATGTTCGAGTTGTTCGGTGAAGCGAGTTTCTCCCCCCTCGAAATCAGCGTTCAAGTACACCAGAACGCTGTGAAGAGTCACCTGAGAATCATTTGGACAATACCAATGATCCATGTGAGGCGCAAATCGCTGACCCGATCGATAGCGATACATCCTCAGACGTTGGTTCAAGCCCACTAGAACAAAGTTACCCATGCGATCGAGAATGTGGGGACGGAGCCTCCGAAACAAATCTGCGGAAATTTCCGGGTCATCCCTGATGACGCGATCCTGGTCGCGGAACATCGGATTATTTGTCGCGATCGTCGGTGCAGATGCTTCAATCAGAGAAATTAGGCGATCGCACTCATTGGAACTATAAACGTTTTTTACGACTCACAGGAAGCATTCGGACTCGAATCGAAACGGTACGTCAGTATGAATATTCATGGCTGCTGGATATGAAGTTTTTCGTCAACGTGATTCGAGCGTGATCAGCGACGAATAAGAAATAAAGCCCGAGCAAATTTTACGTTTTAAACATTCCCAGGTTTGAGCCAGCTAAAAACTTCGCCTAAAGTCAACTGCATTTCCCCCATAAATTCGGGAACCGGTAGTATATCTGTCGGTTCTTGCAATGAAATCGGCTGCTGCCTTGCGGGATAAGCTAAAATGGTTTTTTCATCGGGATCGAGCAACCAACCCATCTGACAACCGGCATTCAAACAGTGCAAAATATTGTGGGTGACTTTGGTTTGGCTTTGGCCGGGGGACAAAATTTCGATTGTCCAGTCTGGGTGAGCGTTAAATGTATTGGCAATTTCGCCGTCAGCGTCTAGGGGAATACGATTCCAAACAAAAATCGCGACATCTGGAACAATAGAACGTCCGCCAAAGGTGCAGCGAAGTTCTGGAAATGCCCAAGCAATCCGCTGAGGTTTACCCGCTGCATTAACCGTCGTGATGAGTTCTCCCTGAATTGTGCTGTGTTTTCCTTGTGGCATGGGTTTTTGTACGATCGCACCGTTGATGTATTCGCTAGCGGGTTTGGTTTCTGGGAGTTGCAAAAACTCGTCGAGGGTGATAGTTTTTTGAGGAGCTTGTACCATATGGCGATCGCCCGTTTGAAGTGTGTTGCGGTAACAGTTCCAGTATATTTGAATTTTCGTCACTTTTGGTGCAACAATCTAACTCAAAAGACTTTAAACTGTAGCTGGCCCGATCGCCAGTTGCCAAAACCAGCAGTCGATCGAGTTCCTGGGTAATGGGTAATGGGCATTTAACCAATAACCAATAACTAATAACTAATAACCAATAACTAATAACTTCCTGCTATGTCAAACAAGATCATCAAAGCAATTAAATCGACTGGTATTTTAGGAGCGATCGGCTGTTTGACAGTCCTCCTATTCGGCGGTTGGAGTGGAACTGTCATCGGCTGGCTGATGGGCACGGCTGCCGGCTTCATGGCTTGTCAACAACAGAAAGTTGAAAGTCCCAAAATTGGTGCAACAATTGGCAGTTTATCCGGTTTGGGATTGGGCGTTTGGCTGTTAGTTGCTAGCGTTTTAGAAGGAGTTGTAGTTAGACCTTTTTCCGGTCAATCTGCTGTGGCTTTACCTACTACTTTGCTGTACGGAATTTGCAGTTTGGCGATCGCAATTTTGACAGCTTCGTTAATGGGTGCTTTGCAGGGTTTACCGGGAAAACGCCAGCGGCTGGCAACTCTGGTAACATTAGCTTTTATTCTAATTCTGTTTCCGTTTATCGACCTCGAAGCTCAAACCGGCTGGATTGCTACGGTAGTACAGATTCAAATCTTTATTATGTTGGCGCTGGGTTTGAATATTACTGTGGGTTTTGCGGGTTTGTTGGATTTGGGATATGCGGCGTTTTTTGCGATCGGTGCTTACACGACAGCTTTGCTATCTTCCGGGCAGATAAATATTGCTTGGAATTTTTGGATCGTTTTGCCGATCGCCGCCGCTGTAGCTGGCATTGCGGGCGTAATCCTGGGTATTCCCACACTGCGGCTCAAGGGCGATTATTTGGCAATTGTTACCCTCGGTTTTGGCGAAATTATCCCGGTTGTGTTTCGCAATTTAACCGAGATTCGGATCGATGAACCAGTATCGAAGATTGTGGCTGCAATTTTGGGCAAGCCGGAATTGGTGCTGTGTCTGGTTGGGTGCGATCGACCTTTCAACCTCACCGGCGGCGAAGCGGGCATAAACCCGATCGGGCGGCCATCTCTCCCCATCGTCGGCACATTCAGCACCGGCAACTACTTTCCCTGGTACTACCTAATTTTAGTGCTAGTCGTCTTCGCTTACTTCATGATTTCGCGGCTGCGAGATTCCCGCTTGGGACGGGCCTGGAATGCCATGCGCGAAGATGAATTAGCCGCCAGTGCAATGGGCATTAACCTAGTCAAAACCAAACTTTCGGCTTTTGCGATGGGAGCCACATTTTCGGGCTTTGCAGGCGCATTTTACGCCGCCTATATCAGCGCAATTTTTCCCAGCGTATTCGATTTCTCAGTCTCGGTGATTATCTTGTGCATGGTGATTTTAGGCGGTTTGGGCAACATGACCGGAGTGATTTTGGGCGCTATTATTATCATGTCTGCCGATCGGCTTTATCTACCCCAACTCGCCCAAGTCCTCAAAGGTTTCCTGAATACTTTTGTACTACCCAGAATTGCAATCCCCCAGTTGCGAGACTTTCTCGCCACCAGTTTAGACCCGATTCAAATGCGTTTATTTCTCTTCGGTTTAACTCTCGTTGTAATGATGATCGTGCGGCCAGAAGGACTGATTCCAGATAAAATCCGCCAAGCAGAACTGCACTCAGATAGTGAAGCCAGCAATGAGTCTTTAGCAGATGCCAGAAGTCAATAATCTAGAGTCTAAAATCGCTAAAATTCCTGTAGCATAAGGTAGGGTGCGTCAGTCAGAAAACTTTAATTTTTCGCACTAATCTCAAGACTGACGCACCCTACTAAAATCGCTAAAATTCCTGTAGCATAAGGTAGGGTGCGTCAGTCAGAAAACTTTAATTTTTCGCACTAATCTCAAGACTGACGCACCCTACTAAAATCGCTAAAATTCCTGTAGCATAAGGTAGGGTGCGTCAGTCAGAAAACTTTAATTTTTCGCACTAATCTCAAGACTGACGCACCCTACAGCGTCGTTAAACAAAGTTAAAATAAGGTTAAAAAATTAGCAATGAAAAATGTAATGGGTACTGCTTTTATCGTTGCCGAATTTCGAGCGGAAGAAAATCAAGAAGCAATTCCTCTTTACACTGATAATGTAGTGAAAATATGGCTAAATGAGGAAACAAAAAAAATAGCAGCCAACATAGCTCAAAACTCTCCCGCCGCGAAAGAAATGATTAAGTTGCGGACTAAATATTTTGATGACGTTTTGTCAAATCAAATTTTAGGAGGTTGCAAGCAAGTAGTTATTTTAGGATCTGGTTTGGATACTCGCGCTGCTAGAATGAATGGAGAAAAAGTGATTTATTTTGAAATAGACGATCGGGCGACACTGGAATTAAAAGAATCAACTCTCAAAGCAAACAAAGTTACGGCAAATGTTCGCTACATTCCCGGCGATTACGTAAAAAATGGTTTAATAGCTTTACTGAAACAAAACGAATTTGACTTCGATCGACCGACATATTTTTTGTGGGAAGGCAACACAACCTTGCTTGCCAAAAAAGATGTAATATCTGTATTGGAACAAATTCGAGACAATGTGAAGAGTTTTCGATTGTCCTTTGATTATATGTCGGAGCAGGTGATTTTGAGAACCACCGGCTACCAAGATATCAATGATTATATAGATAAATACGAAAGTATGTATGCACCGTGGATTACTGGGTTTGACAAAATTGCCACTTTGGCTGACGAACTCAATCTCAAACTTATTGAGAACTTTTCGACGGCCGATTTGCACGCACAGTATCGCCCTCGCCGTTCCCTCGAATCTAATCTTTTTAAGTTCTATTTTGTGTGTACGTTAGAAAATGTAGTAGGGGGCGTCAGTCAAGAGATTTGACTAAACTTACACAAGTGGCTGCTGGCGCACCGCAGATCGCAGGCGATCGCACTTTGCTGTACCCGAATGCCTCCAAAAGTATTTACCAACGTGTCTCAGGCAGGCTAAACTAGGAATTAACAAGCTTGACCGTCACCGCAGCAGGATTAGCCATCCTCTGTATCGTCTGGCCAAGGCGAAATCGCTCCAATTATTCAAAGCTATGACTTTAGCGACAAAACAAATCATTGAAAACAGCAATGACACCGAAGCAATTAAGGGAGTTGGAGAACAATTTGCAGCGATACAACAATCCTTAGAAAAAGCATTCCAATCTCAAGATGCTCTGGCACCAGAGGAAGCTCTTACAGATTTGCTGTCAATCTATAACCTTTATCTCTATATTGAAATTGAATCAGAAACCAATCGTGTACAGAGATTTAAAAGCTTAGAAGAAATTGAACTTAGAGCCGAAGCATTTAAGACAAAGTACAAAGACTTTGCCCCGAAGGAAGCTGTTGATGGCATAGAAAATGTACAACTTTGGGCTAAAATATCTAGAAAAATGATATCTTCCAAAGTTTGTACGCTTGCTGCATCTGTTGAAGACAACGAAGTAAAACAACTAGGATTATTTTACACAGGACTCATCAATTTATTAGATATTGCAGAAAATTATCTCAGCTTCTTTACCCAAAGAGGTCGCGAATTAGCCAAAGCTATAGCTCAGGCATTCATCAGCTATAAAACATTTGAAGATTATGCCAAGAAAAGACCAGCAGATGAAATCACCAGCGGAGCCATAAGCATAAGAAATGCAGCGAAAGCAATTTTGTGGGAAATTGATAGGCACGATCGCAAAAAATTTTCGTATAAATCACTCTATGAAGCAGCCAACAATGCACTAAAAACAGATGATAAAGAAGACCTCCTTAAAACTCTGCGTTCCTGGCGTGAAGAGGATATTAACGAGCTTAAAAAGCTATCAGACAACTAGCAAGCTAATTCATGAGTACGTTAATTTTTTTAGATACGGGTGTCCTCGGAAAACTCATACATCCCCTTGTTGACCAAAGCAAAAATAGGTTGGCTCAAAACGCTGAAAGCGAAGTTAAAGAATCGATTCTAGAAGCAATTGAATGCAAGGAATGGTTAGAGACGCTAATAAATGAAGAATATTCTCTAGCTATATCCGAAATCGTAAACTATGAAGCAAGGCGCGAGCATATCAGACGAATCCGCGATCGCAAATCTGGATCAGAAGAGAAACAAAAAGCTCTTAAAGCTATTCAAAGGCTAGATGCGCTAATCATAAAAACAGGAGTTGCATATTTTCCAGTTACTTGCGAAGAGGGCAACGTAATGCAAGAAGCGGCTGAAGTATGGGCTTTTGCACACAATAATTCTTATGTAGCCTACGATGCAGACTTAATCATAGCCGCTCAAGCCGTCATTATTAAGAGAATAGGAATAGACGTAATCATTGCAACAACTGATACCGAAGACTTTAACCGATTGCTAAGACAGCACCACATTGAAGCTAGACGCTGGAGAGATATTAAACCTTAGCTGAACAGTGTTAGAAAGTATTCTTAGTTGTATGCTGGACACTGCAAAGTAAAAACACTTATCAGGAAAAAACACCAAAATGTCACTATTAGAAGCACAGCAACTTACAATGCAATTCGGCGGTTTGACGGCGGTAAATCAGGTCAGCTTGACTTTGGAAAAAGGCTCGATCGCCAGTTTGATCGGCCCCAACGGTGCGGGTAAAACCACTTTTTTTAATATGCTGACGGGTATCTACAAACCTACTGCCGGTAACTTGCTCCTCGAAAATAAGAATATCACGGGTTTGCCTCCCGATCGCCTGACAAGTTTCGGCATTGCTAGAACTTTTCAAAATATCCGCTTGTTTAACAATATGACTGTGGTGGATAATGTTTTGGTAGGCAGGCACAGCAGAATGAAAACAGGTTTGTTGGGCGCAATCCTCCGCCCGCCAACTGCGAGGGCTGAAGAACGGGAAGCTAAAATAAAAGCGCTGAGTATGCTGGATTTTGTCGGTTTAGGTGCTTCAAAAGCGCCGGAGTTGGCAAAAAACCTTTCCTACGGCGACCAGCGCAGATTGGAAATTGCTAGGGCTTTGGCCTCTGACCCAAAGGTTTTGCTTTTGGACGAACCGACTGCGGGAATGAATCCGAACGAAACAGCCGATTTAACTCGCTTTATTTACCGGATTCGCGATGAGTTGGATTTGAGTATTTTGCTGATCGAACACGACATGAAAGTGGTGATGGGAATTAGCGATCGCGTGAGTGTTATGGAGTACGGTACTAAAATTGCCGAGGGAACTCCGGCAGAAATTCGCGCCGATCCTCGCGTGATTGAGGCATATCTGGGAAAAGAAGAAGATGGGAATGGTTGACGGGTAAGCTATTGCACAAATAAACACTGGATATTCAGCGCACCTTCGCCGCTCTGAAAAATTAAATTCAAATGCAGAACAGCTTAACAGAGGTGCGCTGTGCCCACCCTACGGATCTATTTTGGGGGTTTTTCTAAACTTTTGATTGGATTTCAGACAATTTATTCTTGAGTTTTCGCGTTCTGAAAAACCAGCCTAAAAACATTGCAGTACCTAATATTGTGGTCGGTTCGGGAACAGCTTCTGCTTCTGCTTCTGCGATATTGTTCTTAACTTCTACCAATCTTAAGTTAGTGGCGCTGTCGAATGTCCGCGAATACACCCCAGAAGTAAAGAATACGCTTTTTGATGCACTTTCTATAGCCAGAAAATTAAAATTTATCGCTGTGGGATTAAAGTTGTTGCTGGCGGACAAATTTAAATAAAAGCCGCTTGAAGAGTCTAAACCGCTGGCAAGTTGAAAAGAGTCTAACAGAATGTTGGTAACAGTGTTAATCAACCCAAAAAATATGCTTCCTCTGGCGCTGGCGCGTTCGGCTTGGCGGTTGTCAACAGATGTTACAAGATTTAAAAGTGTCTGGAAATTGAAGGAAAAAGTTTCTTTGGCATCAATCTCGAAGTCGCCGATAACTGTTGCTTGACTTTGGGC